>NZ_JBBNAH010000487.1:0-10074 GCF_037994325.1 Pseudomonas sp. | reverse complement strand
GCACACCCTACGAAGGCTTGTTGCGTAGGGTGTGCTGTGCGCACCAATGCCGCAAACGCCCACAAAAAAGCCCGACCTAGTGGTCGGGCTTTTTCATTGCACCTCTGATCCTCACTGCGCGAGGATCTGGCCAATGCTTGGGTCTTTAAAGGTACGAGTCAGGGCATCGCTCAACACGTCGCTCACCAGTTTGGTGTTGGTGTCTTGGTTGGGGGCCATACCGAATTTCTGGTCCAGGGTCGCGCCGTAGTTACCGCTGTAACGGCGAGTGGCGTTTTGCACATCCGCACGGAACTTGGCGCCGATGCTGGCTTCGGTGACGTACAGGCCTTCTTTGGGCGACTGGTACTTCAGCTCAGACAGAGTCAGGGTAAGTTGCGGTGCGTTCAGCGCACCTGGCGACGGGGTAAAGCCGAGCAGACGGACAGCGGCTTCAGCTTGCTGCTGCAACTTCGGCAGAATGTCGGCGCCTTGCACGCTGATGGCGCTGGTTTCTGGATACAGGCCACCACGGGTGCCCAGTACCGGCGATGGCCGACCATCGACTACACGCACCACCACGGGCTGGCCTTGGCCAACCGGGGTCAGGTTACTGGTGAGTTTTGGCGTCGGGCTGAGTTGTTGCGGGCTGTGGGCACAGCCAACCAGGGTCAGGCTGGTAATAGCGATCAGACCAAACAACAGACGGTGCAGCATGCTCATCTCTCCACAGGGATTAGAACGCCCGATCGGGCCGCTTGAAGTGGCCGGCAGTATACCCAGCGCGCACGCGGCCTGACAGCGCTGAAATGTCTGACCCAGCAGGCCTGACGAGGTTCAGGCGGTGATGGCGTTTTAGTACTCGGTACGCGAAAAATATCAGTCCGCCTGCGGGCAACTGGCAAACAGGCGTTGGAGGGCTGACCAAGGGGTGAAGAAAAGTCACGCAAAAAAGCGACTTTTGTCATTTCGCCGTTATAATCGGCCCCCGATTATAAGGACGTCTCCTGATCGGGCCTCGCAGCTACCCTGATGAACTCAGCATCAGCCCGCACCGCCCCAGAGAGTCGCCCACTTCGCGTGACCTTCCGGCACCTCTGCCTTGCTCTAACGCCCGCTCTACAGCGGTGTAAAAGCGCGCAGATCGTAACCGTGGCACCCGAACTTTTGAGGTTCACGTTTCCAAAAGAGCGTGAAAAAACGGTTTCACAACTTCACAAGAGTGTGGCGAGCAAATGGCGCAAAACGATTACGAGGCTGTCGATGTGCTGCTGGTAGGTGCCGGCATCATGAGCGCGACATTAGCCGTGCTGTTGAAAGAGCTCGACCCCGGCATCAAGCTGGAAGTCGCTGAAATGCAGGGCGCGGGGGCCATCGAAAGCTCCAACCCCTGGAACAACGCCGGTACCGGCCATGCCGGGCTGTGTGAACTCAACTACACCCCTGAAGCCGCTGACGGCTCGGTGGACATCAAAAAAGCCGTGCAGATCAACACCCAGTTCGAGGTGTCGAAGCAGTTCTGGGCGCACTTGATGCAGCAAGGCAACTTCGGCTCGCCGAAAGCCTTTATCAACCCAATTCCGCACCTGAGCTTTGTACAGGGCGAAAAGGGCATCAAATTCCTTAAAACCCGTCACGCCGCCATGGTTAAACACCATGCCTTCGATGACATGCTCTACAGCGAAGACAAGGCCACCATGGCCGAGTGGATGCCGCTGATGATGCCGGGTCGCGCCGCCGATGAAGCCATCGCCGCTACCCGTGTCGAGTCCGGTACCGACGTCAACTTCGGCGCCCTGACTAACCAATTGCTGAAATTTCTCAGCGAACAAAGCGACTGCCGCGTCAACTACAAGCAGAAAGTCACCGGCCTCAAGCGTAATGACGGCGGCTGGCTGGTCACCATCAAAAACACCGAAACCGGCAACAGCCGCGACGTGCAAACGCGCTTCGTGTTCCTCGGTGCCGGTGGTGCGGCGCTGCCGCTGCTGCAGAAGTCCGGTATTCCGGAAGGCACCGGCTTTGGTGGTTTCCCGGTAAGTGGCCAGTGGCTGCGTTGCGATGATCCGGAAATCGTTAAACAGCACGAAGCCAAGGTGTACAGCCAGGCAGCGGTGGGTTCGCCACCGATGTCGGTGCCGCACTTGGATACCCGCGTAGTCGACGGCAAGAAATCGCTGCTGTTCGGGCCATACGCCGGTTTCAGCACCAAGTTCCTCAAGCACGGCTCGTTCCTCGACCTGCCGCTGTCGGTGCGCCCGAGCAACCTCGGCCCGATGCTGGCAGTGGCGCGTGACAACTTCGACCTGACCAAGTACCTGATCAGCGAAGTGTTGCAGTCCAGCGAGCAGCGCATGGAGTCCTTGAAGCGTTTCTTCCCGAACGCCAAGGCCGCCGACTGGCGCTTGGAGATTGCCGGTCAGCGCGTACAGATCATCAAAAAAGACCCGAAAAAAGGCGGTATTCTGCAGTTCGGCACCGAACTGGTCGCGGCCAAAGACGGCAGCATTGCCGCCTTGTTGGGCGCCTCGCCAGGTGCCTCGGTAACGGTGTCGATCATGCTGGAACTGATCGAACGCTGCTTTGCCGACAAAGTTAGCGGTGAGTGGGCTGAGAAGCTTAAAGCGATCTTCCCGGCGGGCGAAAAGGCCCTGGAAACCGATGCGGCGCTGTACCGTGAAGTCAACGCACGCAGCAATGAGCTGCTGGGTTTGACGGCTCGCAAAGTGGAAACTGCTAGCGCCTGATTGCAGATAGGCGAATAAAAAACGGCGCTTCGGCGCCGTTTTTTATGGGAGCGAAATCCGTAGGGAGTGCTGTGCGCACCACGCGATTTCAAGGCAGATCACACCGTGCGCACAGCACTCCCTACGCATAAAAAAGCCCCGCTAAAAGCGGGGCCTGAAAGTGTTGCGCCAACAAGGGCGCAACAAAGGGAAAGCTGTACTTAAACCAGAGTAGTCAGCGCATCGCGGCTAAACGGCAAAATCTCGTTTTCGCGGCCATCGCGTACTTTCACCGCCCAGTCCGGATCCACCAGCAAGGCACGGCCCACAGCGACCAAGTCAAACTCATGCTTGTGCAAACGCTCAAGCAAGGCATCGAGTTTTTCTGGCTGGGCGACCTTATCGGTCTTGACCATAAACTGCATAAACTCGCCGTCCAGGCCCACGCTGCCGACGGTGATGGTCGGCTTGCCAGTGAGCTTGCGCGTCCAGCCTGCCAGGTTGAGGTCGGAGCCTTCAAATTCAGGCTCCCAGAAACGGCGGGTGGAGCAGTGGAAAATATCCACGCCGGCATCGGACAACGGCTGGAGGAATTCACCCAGCGCTTCTGGCGTGGTCACCAGGCGCGCGGTGTAGTCCTGCTGCTTCCATTGCGAAAAACGGAAGATGATCGGGAATGTTGGGCTGGTAGCCGCGCGTACAGCCTTGATCAGCTCAATGGCAAAGCGCGAACGGTTGGCCAGGCTGCCACCGTATTCGTCGTCACGTTGGTTAGTGCCTTCCCAGAAGAACTGGTCGATCAGGTAACCGTGGGCGCCGTGGATTTCCACGCCGTCCATGCCGATGGCTTGGGCGTCTTTGGCGGCTTGGGCGAAGGCGGCGATAACGTCGTCGATATCTTGCTTGGTCATGCCATGCACGACTTCAACGCCATCTTTGGTTTTGCCGGTTGGGCCGTAGCCTGGAACGCTGGCGTCCGGCTCGGTGCCGATACGGCGAACACTGCCGACGTGCCACAGCTGCGGCACGATTTTGCCGCCTTCGGCGTGCACGGCCTCGACCACTTGCTTCCAGCCCGCCAGGGCGTCTTCACCAAAGAAACGCGGTACATGTGGGTAGCCGTTGGACGCTTTGTGGCCAACGGTGGTGCCTTCGGTAACGATCAAGCCCACACCGCCGGCAGCGCGCTTCCGGTAGTACTCGATCACTTGCGCGTTCGGCACGCCGCCTGGGGAGAACGAGCGGGTCATTGGCGCCATGACCACACGGGTCGGCAGTTCCAGCGCGCCGAGGCGGAAGGGTTCAAACAGGGCGTTGACGAGAGCGGTCATGCATTTCTCCTAACAGGCAACAGGTGGGGCCAGAGGCCCGGTGTGGGGTTCAAGCGGGCGTCAGCAGACGCTCCAGTTGGTGCAGAAAAACAGTCAGCGGCGCGGCATTGGCGCCGGCCTTCATGCGCATCAACGTGCCTTCCCAGGCATTGGCGATAAATTCCGCCAGCTCCACGCAATCGGTCGCCGCGTTTAGCTCACCGGCGTCGCGCGCTTCGTTCAGGCACTGGGCGAGGATGTCCACCGAGCGCTGCAGAATGCTTTCCACCTGCAAGCCAATCGGCTGCGACGGCTCAGCCATTTCAAAACTGAGGCTGCCAATAAAGCAGTGGTACTGCGGTTTTTCCTGGCGGCGGAAATGGTTCAGCAGCTCGCCGTAGAAACTCAGAATGCGTTCGCGTGGGCTGGCTGCTGGGTTACTCAGCGCACTGGCATAACGCTGCAAACGCGGCGCATAGAGGTGCTCCAGCGCATGCACGGCGAAATCTTCTTTGCTGGCGAAGTAGTGATAGAACGAGCCTTTGGGAATACCGGCAGCCTGCACAATCTCTTGCACGCCGGTGCCGTGGTAGCCACGACGCAGCATGACTTCCGAGCCTTTGGTAAGGATCAGCTCACGTTTATCGAGGCGAATGTTGGGTTGGGTTGCGTTCATGGCGGCGATCATATGACCGGTCGTCTCGCCCCGCCCAGCATTATTGATAGGAGTGATTAAGCGCTAAAAAGGGATCGGTAAATGGCGATACGACGGCGGTGGTTTTTCTGGGAGTGAGGTTGGGGTCATTTGACCGATACCAGCTATTGATGGGCTCGATTTCAACAGCAGCGGCGCGAGGAATAGTCTGGCCTCACTCTCACTCACCGGGCCGATAGGAGGCTCCAATGAACCGCTTCACTACTATCGCCCTGCTGCTTCTCGCTACCGTTCTGACAGGTTGTGCTGGCCAAGGCCATTCGATGTTGGAACTGCGTCCTTACACCGCCCTGGAGCTTCGCCAGAAGGCATTGGAAGACTTGAGTCGCCAGGGTTTGTCGTTTGATGAATACCAGCTCAAACGTGCCCAATTGCAGGGCCAGCCGGTGCGCGATTTCGACTTTGATGGGCAGGATGAATTGAATGCCGATCGTGGCTTCAGCAATGCCGAAGCTCACCAGGGTTGAACCTGCAGCTTCCGCAATGCTGGATTCCCGCCTAGGCAGGGACGACGAAATTTTCTCAGCGTCTGCGTCATTCCCGCGCAGCGGGAATCCAGGCTCAATCAGGCCAGCGCTTTCTCGATAGCCTGAACGATCGATGCATCATCGGGCGCCGTACGCGGTGAAAAGCGCGCTAACACTCGACCGTCTTTACCGACCAGAAACTTCTCGAAATTCCAGGTGATGTCCCCAGGAAACTCCGCGCCCTCGCCTGCCAGCAAGCGGTACAGCGAGTGCCGGCCGGGGCCGTTCACTTCGAGTTTGCTGCTCAGGGGAAAGCTGACGCCGTAGTTCAGGCTACAGAATTCCTGGATCTCGCTTTCGCTGCCAGGCTCCTGGCCGGCGAATTGATTGCAAGGCAGGCCCAACACGCTAAAGCCCTGGTCCTTGTATTGCTGGTACAAACTTTCCAAACCCGCGTACTGGGGCGTCAAGCCGCATTTCGAAGCGACATTGACCACCAGCACAACTTTGCCCTTGAGGGGCGCAAGCGGCAATTCCTGGCCATCCAAGGCGCGTAAATTGATGTCGTGAAAAGCACTCATGACGAACTCCCAATCAGTCATTACAGACAAAGGGCGCTAAAAAAGCGCCCTTTGCACAATCCAGTCAGCCGCTAAAGCAGCTTAGCTGAATCAATGGTGGTGACCACCTTCGCCATGCACGTGACCGTGGGCGATTTCTTCTTCGCTGGCTGCACGTACGGCAACCACTTTGATCTGGAAGTTCAGACGCTGGCCAGCCAGCGGATGGTTGCCGTCAACGGTGACGTCGTCGCCGTCCAGATCGCGGATGGTGACAATCTGCATGCTGCCATCCGGCGCGGAAGCGTGGAACTGCATGCCCACTTCCAGTTCATCAACACCTTCAAACATGCTGCGGCTCAGGGTGCTGACCAGCTCGGCGCTGTATTCGCCGTAGGCTTCTTCAGGCTCAACGGCCACGGTCAGTTCATCGCCAGCCTGCTTGCCTACCAGGGCTTTTTCCAGACCTACGATAATGTTGCCTGCACCTTGCAGGTAAACCAGCGGGGCGCCGCCGGCAGAGCTGTCGATCACCTCACCAGCATCGTTGGTCAGGGTATAGTCGATGGAGACAGCCGTATTGGCAGCGATCAGCATGGGGCAGAACCTTTGCGGAAGATTGGAGAACGGGCAAGTTTAACCAAGGGTTCGGCCGAAAGCGACCCGAGCGCGGACGGACGGCCGCAGGCGGCGACCCATATCCAGGGCTTTCGCCAGGATGAAGAAGGCCATTGGGTCGCCGAGCTGAGCTGTGGGCATACGCAACACCTGCGCCATCAGCCACCCTGGCAAAACCGCGAGTGGGTGCAAAACCCCACTCAACGCCTGGAAAAAATTGGCCAGCCGTTTCGTTGCGGCTGGTGTGCCCAGGGGCAGGAGCCCCTGACCGAACAAGACGAGGAGCAGTGATGCAAGCACGCCATATTCTGGTGATCAATTGCGGGAGTTCGTCGATCAAGTTCGCCCTGATTCACGAAGCCCATTCGCAAACTTCATTAAGCGGCGAAGCGCAAAACCTGGGCAGCTACGACGCTGAATTGCACTGGCGTCGTGGTGGTGAGCTGGACAGCATGATGATCCCCAATGCCGACCACCGCGCCGCCCTCTCGCAGCTTCTACCCCTGGTTCAGGCCGCCTGCGGCGGCAAGCTGCACGGCATTGGCCACCGCGTGGTGCATGGTGGCGAGCATTTCAGTGCAGCCCGACGTATCGACCAACAGGTGCTTAACCAGATTAAAGCCACCGCCCACCTCGCCCCGCTGCATAACCCAGCCAACCTGATGGGCATCGAGGCCACCCTCAAGCTCTACCCCAACCTGCCCCAGGTCGCGGTGTTCGACACTGCCTTCCACCAAACCCTGCCCGAATACGCCTTCCGTTATGCCCTGCCGGAAGCGCTGTACCGCGAGCACGGTATTCGCCGCTATGGCTTCCACGGCAGCAGCCATCGCTACGTCAGCAGCCGCGCAGCGGAGATGAGCAATTTGCAGGTGAGCGACAGCTGCTGGCTCTCCGCACACCTGGGCAACGGCTGCTCCACCTGCGCCATCGTCAACGGCGAAAGTCGCGACACCAGCATGGGCCTTACACCACTCGAAGGCGTAGTCATGGGCACCCGCAGCGGCGACGTCGACCCCAACCTACACAGTCACCTGGCACTGAGCCTGGGCTGGGATATCGACAAGATCGACTACATGCTTAACCACGACGCTGGGCTGCTGGGCTTATCCGGCCTGTCCAACGACATGCGCACCCTGGAACAGGCGCACCACGACGGTCACGACGGCGCAACCCTGGCCATCGAGGTATTTTGTTATCGCCTGGCCAAATCCCTGGCCGCCATGAGCTGCGCGCTACCGCGCTTGGACGGGCTGATTTTCACCGGCGGCATCGGCGAAAACTCACCGTTGATTCGCGCCAAAACCGTGGCCCATTTGCGCCTGCTTAATCTGCAACTGGATGACGAAGCCAACGAGCGCTATATCCGCGGGCTTTCCGGTACGATTCACGCCTACGGCCACCCACGGGTATTGGTGATCCCCACCAACGAAGAGCGGCAGATCGCCCTCGATACCCTGCAGCTACTGCACTAACAGCGCTGCCGCCACCTAATCAGCGGCCTGCCCAATCCGGCAGGCCGGTATAAAAAAAGCGCGAACCACGCGCGGCTCAGGAATTTGCATGCAAACCTATTTTCTTGCCCCCAGCGGTTTTGGCGTCGGCCTTACCTCCATCAGCCTTGGCATGGTCGGCGCCCTTGAACGGGTTGGCCTGCGGGTCGGTTTTTTCAAACCGGTGGCGCAACCACAACCCGGCGACCACGGACCCGAGCGCTCCAGCGAACTGATCGCCCGCACCCACGGCCTGCACTCCCCTGCCCCGGTCAGCCTTGGCCATGTCGAACGGATGCTCGGTGAAGGGCAGCTCAATGACTTGCTGGAAGAATTTATCGGTCTGTACCAAGACGCCGCCCGCGACAAAGACGTGGTGATCGTCGAGGGCATGGTGCCCACCGCCTACACCAGCTACGCCGCGCGGATCAATTTGCACCTGGCCAAAAGCCTGGATGCTGAAGTCATCCTGGTCACCGCTCCGGAAGATGAAGGCATTAGCGAGCTCTCTGACCGCCTGGAAATTCAGGCGCAAATGTTTGGCGGCCCACAAGAAGGCTCATTGCTTGGCGTTATCCTCAGCAAGGTGCGCGACGAGCAGATCAGCGCCAGCCTGCTTGACCACTCGCCGCTGTTTCGCCGCAACGACTTTCGCCTGCTCGGCAGCATCCCTTGGCTTGACCAACTGAATGCGCCGCGCACCCGTGATATCGCCGACTTGCTTGGCGCGCGCGTAATCAACGCTGGCGACTACGAACAACGGCGTATGCAGCGCATCGTGCTGTGTGCCCGTGCCGTGGCCAACACCGTGCAACTGCTTAAGCCCGGCGTACTGGTGGTCACTCCGGGAGACCGTGACGACATCATTCTCGCCACCTGCCTGGCCGCCACCAATGGCATGCCGCTGGCTGGCCTGTTGTTGTGCAGTGACTTCCCGCCAGACCCGCGGATCATGGAGCTGTGCCGAGGCGCGCTGCAAACCGGCCTGCCGGTGCTGTCGGTGACCACCAGTTCGTACGACACGGCGAATAACCTTAATCGCCTGAACAAAGAAATCCCCATCGACGACCGCGAGCGCGCCGAGCGGGTGACCGATTTTGTTGCCAGCCATATCGACCATGAATTTCTTAGCAAGCGCTGCGGCGAACCGCACGAGCAGCGCATGTCGCCGCCAGCGTTTCGCTTTCAGTTGGTGCAGCGTGCGCAGGCGGCAAATAAACGTATCGTCCTGCCCGAAGGCAGTGAGCCGCGCACCGTGCAGGCGGCGGCTATTTGTCAGGCGCGCGGCATTGCCCAGTGCGTGCTGCTGGCCAAGCCCGAAGAGGTGCAATTGGTCGCCCAAGCCCATGGCATCGAGCTGCCGCCGGGGCTGGAAATTCTCGACCCGGATTTGATTCGTAGCCGCTACGTCGCGCCCATGGTGGAACTGCGCAAAGGCAAAGGTCTGAACGCGCCGATGGCCACTCAGCAACTGGAAGATCCGGTGATGCTTGGCACCATGATGCTGGCCTTGGATGAAGTGGATGGGCTGGTTTCCGGCGCCATCCACACCACCGCCAATACCATCCGCCCAGCGCTGCAACTGATCAAAACGGCGCCGGGTTACAAGCTGGTGTCGTCGGTATTTTTTATGCTGCTGCCGGACCAGGTGGTGGTGTATGGCGACTGCGCGGTAAACCCCGACCCAACCGCCACCGAGCTGGCAGAAATCGCCGTGCAAAGTGCCGACTCAGCCAGCGCCTTTGGCATCGAGCCACGGGTGGCGATGATCAGCTATTCCACCGGCGAATCGGGCACCGGCGCCGATGTCGATAAAGTGCGCGAAGCCACGCGCCTGGCCAAGCAAGCGCGTCCCGATTTGCTCCTCGACGGACCGTTGCAATACGACGCTGCCGCCATCGACAGCGTAGCCCTGCAAAAAGCACCCAACAGCACAGTGGCCGGGCATGCCACGGTGTTTGTATTCCCCGATCTGAACACCGGCAATACCACCTACAAAGCCGTGCAACGCAGCGCCAATTGCGTCAGCGTCGGGCCGATGCTGCAAGGGCTGCGCAAACCGGTGAACGACCTGTCCCGTGGCGCCCTGGTGGACGACATCATCTACACCATTGCCCTCACCGCCATCCAAGCCGCGAACTTGCCATAACGTCTATGACGGTGGTGCGCACAGCACACCCTACGGTTACGCCGGTAGGGTGTGCTG
>NZ_JBBNAH010000486.1:0-2948 GCF_037994325.1 Pseudomonas sp. | reverse complement strand
CTGCTCACCTACCTCGACACCTATTACGACAACAGCCTGGAAAACATCGGCCGCGCTAACTCGTATGTTTGGTATGGCCCGCGCTGGGCGCAGGCGGCGACCGCGCCGTCGCGCCTGTACAAAGCGTTTACCACCGAAGGCGGCATACGCGTGCCGGCCTTGGTACGTTACCCAGGCTTCGAACGCCAAGGGCAGATCGTCAAAGAATTCAGCACGGTGATGGACATCACCCCCACCATTCTCGACCTGGCCGGCGTGCGCCACCCCGGCAAGAAATGGCGCGGCCGTGAAGTGGCGGAGCCGCGGGGGAAATCCTGGCTGGGCTATTTGAGTGGCGAGAACGAGCAGATTCACGACGAAAACACCGTGACCGGCTGGGAACTGTTCGGCATGCGCGCTATTCGTAAAGGCGACTTAAAAGCCGTGTATTTGCCCGCTCCGGTCGGCCCGGCGACCTGGCAGCTGTACGACCTGAGCAAAGACCCTGGCGAGATTCATGACCTGGCCAAAAGTCAGCCGGCGAAGCTTGAGGAGTTGCTGGAGCATTGGCATCAGTACGTGGCGGAGACCGGGGTGGTATTGAGTAAGTCGCCGTTTCAGCCGTAGGTTGGGTTGAGCCGTAGGCGAAGCCCAACATGGAGCCCGCAGGGCTCCGCGTATCGGTTTATCTCTAGACCGACACGCGCCGTCCTACGGCCGGCCTGTTGGGCTTCGCTGCGCTCAACCCAACCTACGATTTGCACTAGCCCGCCAATGCACTGCGCAACCGCTCACTCTGCGCTTTCGGGCAATTCACCCACACCTCTGGCAACCCCAACCAGCGCGCCATCTCCAGCAGATTGCGCGCTAACGCGTGAATCCCTTCTTCATCCAACCCCAGCGGTTCCTCATGCAAGGCATGCACATGCAGGCGGCCACTCGCCCGCTCGGCGCGCACATCCAGGCGCGCCGCTATGCGTTCGTTGTGCAGAAACGGCAGCACGTAGTAGCCATACACCCGTTTGGCTTGCGGGGTGTAAATCTCCAGGCGGTAGCGGAAGTCGAACAGCCGCTCGGTGCGGGCCCGTTCCCATACCAGCGAGTCAAACGGCGATAACAGTGCCGAGGCGTTGACCGCGCGCGCAATGCTGAGGTTTGGCAGGCAGTAGGCTGGTTTGTCCCAGCCCTTTACCGTGACCGGCAACAACTCACCTGCCTCCAGCAACTCGGCCAGCCTTGCCTGGCTGTCGCGCGGGTCGAGGCGAAAGTAGTCGCGCAGGTCTTTTTCGGTGGCCACGCCCAAGGCTGCTGCCGAGCGCATTAACAGTTGGCGCTGGGCGGGTGCTTCTTCAATGTCCGGGTGGTTGAGCAAGGCGCTGGGCAGCACGCGTTCGGGCACGTCATATAAGCGCTCAAAGCCGCGACGGCCGGCCACGGTGACTTCACCGGCGGCAAACAACCATTCCAACGCCAGCTTTTCTTCGCTCCAGTCCCACCACGGGCCGGCGCGTTCAACGCGGGTGTTCAGCGCGCCAGCACCGGTGGCACCTTGGTCACGAATATGGGCCAGCACGCGCTGCACCACGTCTTGCCGCTCACGGCCGAACTGCGCCAACTGGCTATAAATGCCTTCGCCCTGGGCCGCGCGCTGCATGCGCCAACGCATAAGCGGGTAAAGACCGAGGGGCATCAGCGAGGCCTCATGGCCCCAGTATTCGAACAGGGTGCGCCGCTTGCCTGAGCTCCAGGCCGCTTGTTCCAACAGGGCGGAATCGTAGTTGCCCAGGCGCGAAAACAGGGGCAGGTAATGCGAGCGCACCACGGCGTTGACCGAGTCGATCTGCACCACGCCCAGCCGTTCAATCAGTTGATTGAGCCGCGCCGGTTTTACCTCGGCGGCAGCGCTGCGCCCGGCAAAGCCCTGGGCACTGAGCACCAGACGGCGCGCCTGGTTAACGGATAGCGTCAGCGGTTTGGACATCAACTGCACCTTGTTCAGCGTCGGGTGCAGGATACGGTCTGGCGAAGGTGAATACACGCGCCGACGGGCCATCAGCGGCCAATTCGGCCAGGCGCTGCTTGGCGTCCTGCGCGGTCGGTCGCTCACCAGCCGGCAGCCACCATAGGGCCAGCGACGGCGTGTCGAGTTTTTCCATCCAGCGTTTTTTGCTCTTCAGCACGGTGAGATGGTCGCCGCTGTAGACGTAGTTTTTCAGCGTTTCAAACGACTGCCAGAGCGATAGATTGACGATCAGGCGTGGGTCGTCAAACAGCTGAATCGACGTGGCGTCGCCCTCTTCCGTCTGCAAGCGCCAGACAAAGCCTGGGCTGCGTTCGGCTAGTTGATTGATGGGCTCCAACTGCTCAACAAAGCCCCGCAGCAATGGGTCATCGAGCGGGGCTAGGGTGCGAGCGATATTGACTTGGGCCAGGTGGTACGTGGCACTCATGCAGGCTTCCTTGATTGCAATGTGGTTGGCGGCTTAACGGCTAAGGGGATCGTCCCAGAATGGCCGCTCAACTTCTTGCTCGAGGTCGGCACGGGACAGGCCTAAGTCTTTGAGCGTAGCGTCCGGCATGCTGGCCAGCAGGCGGCGTTGGTTGGCCAGTTCATTCCAACGTTTCACTTGCTTCCACAGCCGTGCCAATAGGCGCTCACCGGAACGTAATTTGGCCCGTGGCAGGGCGGTGGCGATGGCATAACCTTTTTGCGCTTTCATGATTGAGCTCTCCATGTGCAATGCCCCCCGTAAGGTGTGCGACGAACTGCTGCGCTTAGGGGATGGCGCAAGTTTCTGCGCGCGGCTAAGATCAATCCAACGAATGTTTCTTATGCGACCCATCTGCCAGTTTGATGAATAGGATTTAAGCCAATGAGCAGCTACGTCGGCATCGACAGCGAACT
The DNA here is from genome assembly GCF_037994325.1 of Pseudomonas sp. GTDB lineage: Bacteria > Pseudomonadota > Gammaproteobacteria > Pseudomonadales > Pseudomonadaceae > Aquipseudomonas. The sequence continues at coordinate 64 of NZ_JBBNAH010000486.1, read as the reverse complement.
GTTACGCACCTTTGTCGCCATTGCCGACTTGGGCGGTTTTACCCGCGCGGCCGAAGCGGTGAAC
>NZ_JBBNAH010000485.1:0-1881 GCF_037994325.1 Pseudomonas sp. | reverse complement strand
GGCTTGACCTTATTTAGGCCGGCCTTGATGGCATCGTTAACCGGTAGCTTGAGGTTTTCCGCCAACACTTCGCGAAAATGCCCAGCGTGTTCTTCCAGGCTGCTGCGCGCCTCGGCGGCAGTGGTCGAACTTTTGCCCAGGCCGACCAGCATGGCGGCCAACACATCGGCGCGCAGGGCGTCGTGCATCATGTCCGCTTCCATATGGTTGCGCAGGGCATTGAGGCTGACCTGGTTGGCGCGCACCGCCTCGGCGACCTGATGGTTGCCAATAAAGCTGACCAGACTGAGGATTAGCGCAGCCAATAAGCCGGTGCCAGTGAGCAGGAGCAAACGTAGTTTTATCGACACCGCAGATCCCTCATTTTTGGTTGTCGCCGAATGCACCTTGGTGCGCACAGCATGCCTTACCCGATGCATATCGGCCGGCCGCTGCGCTTGTTGAGTGGCACATCTGATTTGCTAGTAAAGCCTTAATTTATGCAGGCTGCCGGGTCTGCTCTCGACAGCGCCCAAGCCGGCTGTTTAAGGTAGGGCACTTTGCAGCAGTACCCTGGGTCTATGCCCACAAGCGCCCTGCCGCCATTCCCCGAGTCGAGAGCCCACCATGCGTTTGTCCGCCTCACTGTTCAGCCCGTTGTTGGCCTTGAGCCTGTCGTTGTGCAGCCTGGTCAGCCAGGCCGCCACGGTCGAAGACCTCTACCAAGTGCGCCAACCGGTAGCCAGCCAGCAACCGGATGAGCGCGCTGCCGCCCTCAGTAGTGCACTGGATACGTTGGTGCTGCGCCTGACCGGCGACAGCAAGGCGCTGAACAATCCGGCCATTACTGAACTGCGCAAAGACCCACAGCAGTTGGTCAGCCAATACGGCTATGAAAATGGCCCGCCGCAGGTACTGGTGGTGGACTTCGACGCCATCAGCGCTGAGCGCAGCCTGCGCCAAGCCGGTATACCGCTGTGGAGCGCGAACCGCCCGGCCGTGCTGACCTGGTGGCTGAACAACACAAGCGATGGCAGCAGTCTGGTCGGCGACAGCCAACCGGCCGCCGCGCCGCTGCAACGTGCCGCGCAAAACCGAGGCCTGCCGTTGCGTCTGCCGATTGCGGACCTCAATGAACAGCTCGCCGGCACTGCGGAAAATCTCACTGCCAGCAATCCTGATGCATTGAAAGAAGCGTCTTCGCGTTACGGCGCCGATGCGCTGTTGGCGGTCAACGCCAAAGAAGAGGGCGGTCAATGGCAGGCGCAGTGGCGTCTTTGGCTGGGCGACAGCCGCGAACAAGGCAAAGCCGAAGGCGCCAGCGCCGACGCACTGGCTGATGCCGTGCTGCTGGCCGTCAGCCAACGCCTGGCCACACATTTCGTCGCCGCTCAAGGCGCTGCGCAAGACTTGACCTTGGATATCCAGGGCGCCGACCTGACACGCTACGCCGAACTACAACGTTTGTTAGAACCCTTTGATGCGCGCCTGCAGAGCATTGTTGCTGATCGCCTGACCTACCGGGTCAAAGCCAGCGCCGAGCAGTTGCGTGCGCAATTGGCCTTGGCGCGTATGCGTGAGCTACCACCTGAGCCCGTCGCAACAGCACCGGTAGACGCCAGTGCCGCACCGACTGGCCAAGCGCCTGCGCTGACTGCGCCGGTTCCGGCCCCTGCAACCAACGTTCTGCACTACGGCTGGTAAACCCTTTCCCGTTGAGGTTTTTGCGCATGACCGATTCACGTCATTGGCTATGGATTGCCGCGCTGGTGCTGCTCGTTGGGCTGTTGTGGGCGATTCACCCGATTCTCTCGCCGTTTCTGATCGGCATCTTGCTGGCCTATATGGGCGACCCGATCGCCGACAAGCTGGAAAGCTGGAAACTCTCGCGCACCTGGGCAG
>NZ_JBBNAH010000484.1:0-5563 GCF_037994325.1 Pseudomonas sp. | reverse complement strand
CTGCAACGGCTGTCCGCGCACCTGGGTCCCCGCCTGCGCGGGGACGACGAGGGTTTACGTAGAAAACCCCGCCAACACACAGGCGTTGGCGGGGTTTGGTTAACGATTAATCAATGCCCTTCAGAGGCGTTAAACATGCTCTTGGCGTAAATCAGGCCCAGGCCATACGCACCACCGTGGGCGATGGAGGTTTTCACGGTTTCGTCGTAGGTCTCGCCGCGAGCCCAGTCGCGTTGCAGTTCCAGCAGGTATTGCAGCGAGGTCATGGGCCGGGCGCCCAGTTGCACCATGCGTTGAATGGCCATTTCGTGGGCTTCTACCGAAACGTCGCCACAGGCGTCAGCGATAAAGTACACCTCAAAGCCCTGGTCGATGGCCGACAGCGCTGGGCCAACAATGCACACCGACGTCCATAGGCCAGCCAGCACAATTTTCTGCTTGCCGAAGTTATTCACTTCTACCGCGATGCGTTCGTCTTCCCAGGTGTTCATGCTGGTGCGGTCGATGATGGTGTGCTCGGGAAATACCGATTTGATTTCATCGAAAATCGGCCCGGAAAAGCTCTTGGCGGCAACCGTAGTCAGGATGGTGGAAACCTTGAATTCCTTGGCAGCTTTGGCGACCAGCGCGGCGTTGTTGCGCAGGGTGGTGGCATCGATCGACTTGGTGGCAAACGACATCTGCGACTGGTGGTCGATCATGATCAGGGTGTGGTCGTCATGGTTCAGAAGGGTTTTGCCTGGAGCTGCTTTGGCGATGGCCATGGGTAAATTTCCTTTTCAGTTTTAATGGTATGAGTAGCGGGTTTAGGTGAACTCGTTGGCTTGTTTGCAAACCGTGGAGCCATGATCACCCATGGCTGAAAAGCGCGGAATAGACAGGGGTGCACGGCCACTTTGCAGAGTTGCAAAGGGGCTGAATGGACGAATTGTGGCGGGTGTATTGGTGCGGACGTGCGCGTAGGGTGTGCTGTGCGCACCGGCCTTTAAAGGGATCTAAAACAAATCCAGCTGCCCACCCACCAACGTGGCGAAGTCATCATCGACAAAGGGCAGAATCGCATCCGCTACTGGCTGTAGCTGGCGAGTGAGGTAGTGGTCGTAATCAATCGGCGAGGTGATCGCTTCCAGCGGTTGTGGCCCGGCCAAGGTGATGACATAGCTGATCCACCCGCCGCGCTGGTATTGCCGTGGCCGGCCCTGTTCGCTGTTGTATTCGTCGGCCAGCCGCGCCGCCCGCACATGAGGCGGTACGTTGCGTTCATAGTCAGCCAGCGGGCGGCGCAAGCGTTTGCGGTACACCAGCCAATCGTCCTGTTCGCCGGCCAGGGTGCGCACCACGTATTCGCGCACATAGTCCTGATAGGGCTGGCGCCTAAAGATGCGTTCGTACAGTTGCTGTTGAAACTGCTGGGCCAGCGGCGACCAATCGGTGCGTACGGTTTCCAGGCCTTTGTAGACCATCTGCTCGCCCATCAAGCCGGCGTAGCGCTTTTTGCTGCCCTCCTCCGCGCCGCGAATGGTCGGCATCAGAAAACGACGAAAGTGGGTTTCGTATTGCAGCTCGAGCGCGCTGGTTAAACCAAACTCGCGCTGCAGGTGCTCACGCCAGAATTCGTTAACCCGCTGCACCAGGGCACGGCCGATTTTCCCCGCGTCTTCTTCGCTGTGCTCATGGCCAAGCCAGACAAAAGTGGAGTCGGTATCGCCATAGATCACGGTGTGCCCCTGAGCTTCGATCAGCTCGCGGGTCTGGTGCATGATCTGATGACCACGCAGAGTGATGGACGAGGCCAAGCGCGGGTCAAAGAAGCGGCAACCGCTGGAGCCAAGCACGCCGTAAAAGGCGTTCATGATGATTTTCAGCGCCTGCGACAGCGGCTTATTGTTATCGCGCTTGGCCTGCTCACGGCCCTCAGCCACCCGGGAAACAATGGCCGGCAAACAATGCCGCACGCGGGAAAACCGTGCACCGCGAAAGCCTTCAACGCTGGCGCTTGGGTCCGGCTCGCGCAGACCTTCCACCAAGCCCACCGGGTCGATCAGAAAGGTGCGAATAATCGACGGATACAGGCTCTTGTAATCCAGCACCAGCACCGACTCATACAGCCCCGGCTGCGAGTTCATCACGAAACCACCGGGGCTGGCCTCGGGCGGGCGCTCGCCAAGGTTGGGTGCAACAAAGCCCTGGCGGTGCATCAGCGGCATATATAAATGGGTAAAGGCCGCCACCGAGCCGCCGCTGCGGTCGGCCGGCAAACCGGTCACGCTGGCGCGCTCAAGCAAAAAGCTCAGCAGTTCGGTTTTGGCGAAGATGCGCGTGACCAGCTCGCAGTCTTTAAGGTTGTAGCGGGCCAGCGCCGGTTTGTCCTCGGCGAACATGCGGTCGATTTCGTCCATACGCTGGTAGGGCGTGGAAATATCCTTGCCCTCACCGAGCAAGGTTTGCGCGACGTTTTCCAGGCTAAACGAGGGAAAGCTCCAGGTCGCCGAGCGCAGCGCCTCGATGCCATCAATGATCAACCGCCCCGCCGCCTCAGCGAAAAAGTGATTGCTGCGCCCACCATGTTCGCGCCAGCCCATGGCCTCACCATCACGGCCCAGGCGCAGCGGAATTTGCAGCTTTTGTGAATGTTCGAGCAGCACCCGCAGATCAAACTGCACCACGTTCCAGCCGATGATGGCGTCGGGGTCATGGGTAGCTAACCAGCTGTTCAAGCGCTCCAATAACTGCCCACGGCTGTCGCAGTATTCGAGGTCGAAATCCACCCGCGCGGCATCACCATTGGCCGGACCGAGCATATACACCTGGCGCTGGCCACAGCCTTCCACGGCAATCGAATACAGCTCGCCATGGCGGGTGGTTTCAATATCCAGCGAGCACAGTTTGAGCTGCGGGCGGTAGTCGGGGTCGGGCTTTAACTGGGCGTCATCAAAACCGCCACTACCGTCTGGCGTGCCGGAAAACAGCACCGGCGCGGTGATAAAGCGCTCCATCAAATAGCGCTCGGGCGGGCGCACATCCGCCTCGTAAACATCCACGCCAACACTGCGCAGCAGCTTGTCGATATTCATCAGCTGACGGTGCGAACGGGTGTACAGGCCCAGCACCGGGCGGTGGTGGAAATCCTGCAAGGCCAGCTCGCGCAGCTCTACGTCCTTTTCTTTGCCGAGCATGCCCTCCACCCGCAGGCGCTGTTCGGCCGGCACAAAGGCCACCGAGGTTTGCACCGGCAAGCGCAGCAGCCGCGGACCGTCATCCGTGGCCAGCCAGAAGCTCACCTGGGTGCCCGCCGGGGTGTCGCGCCAGTGCCGGGAGAGGAGAAAACCCCGTTGTAGTGGTTGCGCTGCCATAGGGCTGCCTTGGATAAAGTCTGGCGATTCTACTGTATCCATATACAGACAGCAGACAGATTTCCTCGGCAATGGCCTACATGCAGACCAATGCGTCTTAAAGGCGCGGCATCAGCGCCAGGGTATCGGCGATAGCATCGGGCGGCACATGCATGCCGCCACTAAAGGGGCAGTCCAACGCCATCACCAGCAATAGACCAAAGCCGATCACCGCCGCCAGGGTGGCGCTCATCAGCGCCTGGCTGCGCGCATGGCCGCTGCGCAGCAATAGCGCAAACGCCACGGTGACAAACCCGCCGCCGAGCAACAACGCCCACATCAGCGGTGCCAGCTGCGAGCGACTATCGAGCAGGCGATTGCGCCGGTGTTCAGTGAGTGCACGCACCTGCTCGTAGAGACGCACCTCCAGCGTCTGCTGCGGCGGGGTGCTTGGCTGGAATTCGCGCTGCACTTGCCATAAACGGTCCAGTGCCGCCCTGGCGAGAAGGCTATGGTCACCGTGAGCCATTGCTGGCCACTCGCTGTCGACCACTCGCTGTGCATAGGTATGTAAGCCGGCCTGCAGCTCGTCGCGTTGCGGCGCTGGTAACTCGATGGCCAGACGGTAAAGCGTGCCGAGCACATTGGACTCTTGCGAAACGTTGCTCTGCGCCGCCTCGAACTCGGTGTAAACCTCAGAAATGGTAAACGCCAAGGTGATGCCAAATATCGCCCCAACCGTCTGGAATATAGCCAAGCCCAACGCGTTATCGCCCCCCGTGGCGGGCAAATAGCGCCCCAGCAAACAGGATGCGCAGGCCGTTAATAGAGCGCTGCCCAACACCATCACGGCAAACAACAACCACAGGGGAAAACTGAGAAGGTAAAACTGCATATCAGGGCTCAGCAGGACGCCAGGACCAAGCACCACACCGGCGGCGTGGGCACCGCCGTCAGCCTGTGCCAAGCAGCCAACAAGCAAAATCCCCCGGCTACGCAGCGAGCCGTCGGCCATTGCCCAACCGCCGAGAGAAAAGCGGCGTTAACCAGCCGGTACGCGATCAACCGCCCAGCAGCGATATACTTCCCCGCCCGCGCCCTTGAGCGCCGCCGCGTTTGCTTACTGCCTTTGCGAGGAGACACCGGATGAACGACCTCAACACCCTGCTGGGCGTCCAGCTTCCTATCATCCAGGCGCCCATGGCCGGCACCGCCACACCGGCCATGGCGGCAGCGGTGAGCAATGCCGGTGGGCTGGGCTCCATCTCGATTGCCGCAGTAAATGCCGAAGCCGGTCGCGAGATGATCCGCCAACTGCGCGCCGCCACCGCTAAGCCCTTCAACATCAATGTGTTTTGCAACGTGCCCGCGCAGCCGGACGCCGCCGTCGAGCAGCGCTGGCTGCAATATCTGGCACCATGGTTTGCCGAGTTTGCCGCCGCGCCGCCCGCCGCTATCCACGACATCTACACCAGCTTGTACAACGATGAAGCGCAGCTGCAAGTCTTGCTGGAAGAACGCCCAGCCATGGTCAGCCTGCACCTGGGCTTGCCACCGCAGGAACGTATCGATGCCTTAAAGGCCGCTGGCATTGTGCTGGTGGCCTCGGCGACGTCGCTGGAGGAAGGTCGTCGGGTGCAGGCCGCCGGCGTGGATATGGTGGTGGCGCAAGGTATCGAAGCCGGTGGCCATCGCGGCATTTTTGATCCCGACCAGATTGATGGCTGCCTGACCACCGCTGAACTGGTGCAAGAGCTGGTACGTGAGCTGGAGATTCCGGTCATCGCCGCCGGCGGCATTATGGACGGCGCCGATATCGCCGCCATGCTCGAACTCGGCGCCGTAGCGGTGCAGTTGGGTACCGCGTTTGTGCTGTGCCCCGAGTCCGCCGCCAACGCCAGCTACCGCGCCATGCTCAGCAGTGAACGGGCCAAGCAAACGCAGATCACCCGAGTGATTTCCGGGCGCCCGGCGCGGGGCGTGCTAAACCGCTTTATGCTGGAAGTGGGCGGCGAAGGGCACCCCAGCGTGCCAGGTTTTGGCATCGCCTATAACGCCGGCAAAAAGCTTATCGAAGCGGCCAGCCAGGCCGGCAGTTCCGAGTTCGCCGCCCACTGGGCCGGCACCAATGCCAGCAAAGTGCGCAGCTTGCCGGCGGCGCAGTTGTTGAAAACCCTGCATGAGGAATATTTGGCTGTGCTCAAAACCCAGTAGAGCGGCAAGCGCTTGCC
>NZ_JBBNAH010000483.1:0-24473 GCF_037994325.1 Pseudomonas sp. | reverse complement strand
TCGTCGTGGATGAAGTTAATACGCCCGCATCCAAAGCGGTGGCAAATGAAGTTCTGGCTAAAAATCCTGTCAATACCTTGGTGTTGAACAAGTCTGCAACGGGCGCTATGGGGTATGACGGAGGTGCGCTGTTTTACGACCACCAAGTGGGCTTCCGGACAACGCCTACTGAGATCTACGTGCTGCGTGATGACGCTTCAAGTGCCGGAGCGGCAACAAATGTTCATGTGCCGAATCTGCGCGCCTCTATTCAGAACGTGCTTGGTTTTAATCTGGGCGATATCAAGATAAAGCCTTGGCCAGTACCCAGCGGTCAGACGGTAGAGTCGGATGCCTCACGTACAAGCCTGTAAGCGCGTGGTTTTACCAAAACCCAGCCGGATGCTGTTTAGCGATGTAATCCGGCTGCAACCCAAATGCAGTCTGGAAGAAGGTGGCTAGCCGGGTATGCAGCACCATCTGGTTGATAGAGGCTAACTTGCCGCGTTGGACACGGCGTTGGTTGCTGTCGCTGTAGAAGTCTTCGTGGAGAATTTTCTGCTGCGACGGTTCTGCGGTGATGCAGCAGCTGTTGAAGCCGTGGTCTGGCAGGCCGTCGGGGTAGGCGACCAGTAGGCATAAGCCGGGGTTGGCTTTTTCGGCGCCGTGCAGTTCCAGGCGTACGTTAAGGCCGGCGCCTTGGGCATAGGTTTTGGCTTCTTCGAATAGCGGTATGGCGCACTCTTGCATCAGGGTCATAAAGGCATCGAGAAAGGCTTGGGTATCGACGGCTTGGCTATCCATCATGCGTGCGCGCTCCTGAATTACAGACCGGCGCGGGCAAGCTTTTGCTTGGCCTGCGCAGGGTTCATTGCCACGCGTGGGCTGTGGCGTGCGTGGTGTTGATGGTGGCGACGGCGGCTGATACGCAGCATTCCCCATAAGGCGGCCGCTGCCACCAGCAGCCAGGTGCCAATCAGCAACAAAATCACGCTTTCAGGTGGCATGTGGTCCTCCCCGCAACGGCTTACGGCTGCGGCATTACATCCACGTCGCTGGGGCTTTGCGCCACAGTGGCTTGGGGATGGATGCGGATACGTTGGTGCATATTGTCGGCGTGGCAAACCTCGTCGACTACTTGGCTGGCAAAGCTGCGCAGCAGTTGCGCTTGCTGCGGCTGAGGCGCGCTGGTGGGGTCGCGCAGGTCGTCCAAGCTCAACGCTTGTTCGCTCACTGTGGGGGCGTCAAATAGGGTCCAGACTACCGGGCTGCCGGTTAGGCGCTCCTGCAATTGGCGCAGCGGCTCGCTGATGCCACCGTCGGCGTCCAACCAAGTGAAATCGCCGATCAGTAGCAGACGTTTGACGCCGGCAATGGGCAACCCATCCAGCAGGGCCGTTACGGATTTAAAGGTGTGTTCAAACTGCTGTGCGCCGCCTTGGCTGGGCAGCACGCTGATCACTGCGTCCTTACCGGCAATGCTCTGGCTGACGCTGATGGGGTCGAACGGATCGCCCTGCACGGTGCTGAGCCCTGGGCGGGCGTCGATCGCGTTAAGGTCGTCGAGAACCAGCGTGGTCTCGAACTGACGCGCCAAGGCTTCCACCAGCAGCGCGTAGCCGATGCTGCTCTGGGCGCCGTACACGGCGATTTTTACGGCAGGCGTTTCGAGATTTTTCATCAAGGCGTTCTCGTGGTTGTGGTTGTTATAAAACCAGTCGTCAGGTTGCTTGTTGCCGGCCTGGCTGGCTGGGGCCGCCGTGTTGCCCGGCGGTTACGCGGATATCGGTGATATCGCTGCTAGCTACTGCGGTATGCAGAGACTCGATATGGTCACGCGCCTGGCTCGGGGTAAAGGCTTCGCTGTTGCTCTCAACCTCTACGCTGCGGGGCTGGCCGTGCAACCGGTAATGCACCACAAACGGGTATTGGCCACTCATGCTGAAGTTATCTCCTGGGAGCCGTTAAAACTTTGGCCCCAGGCGTAGGCAAAGGGTTCAGCTTTTTTGCTGGGCGGCGGTACCGTCTATCTCGCCAATTTCGCCGCTCTTACACGCGCTTATGTCGATAACACGGAAAAATCGTTAAACCAAACGAAGCGGGCGCCAGTCGATACCTACGTATGGGGGAATAGCGATGTTTGCGTAATGTGCGGCGTTGCCCGCAGGAGGTGGTGAGATGACCTTTGTCTGCTTTTTAAAAGGTTGTAATTGGCTGGAGCCAACGCATGAGCTATTCGGTAGCGAGCTGCTGTTGTGCCAATGCTGTTCACGCTGCGGCGCACACCGTTACCTACCAGACACTCCAACTGATTCCGGCGAGGCGGTTTAAGCATGTGGGAGACGATTCTCGCGACGCTGACCAGCGAGTTTTCCGATCTCAACGATATTGAACACACCACCCGCGCGACCTTGCGCATGGGCTTGGCGGTGTTACTGGGCGGCTTGCTGGGTTGGGAACGTGAGCAACATGGCAAAGCCGCAGGCATCCGCACCCATATGTTGGTGTGCTTGGGTAGTGCACTGTTTGTGATGGCAGCGGTGCAGATGGGCGCCGAGCAGGATGCTATGAGCCGGGTGATTCAAGGCGTGGTGGCCGGCATCGGCTTCTTGTGCGCCGGCACTATTCTCAAGGGCCGCGACCCTAGCCAAGTCAAAGGCCTGACTACCGCGGCTGGCATCTGGTTGACCTGCGCCATTGGCATCACCGTGGGGCTGGGGCGCGAAGCGACCGCGCTGCTCGGCACCGGCTTTGCTTTGATCGTGCTTAACCTGGTGCCGCATCTGATCAGCCGTTTCGAAAAAAACCCAGACCCTCCCAGAGAGCCCGAGGACTGACACGTTCTAGGGTGGTTATCCCGCGTTAGAACCAGGCGCGTACACCGATCACCAAACGTGCGCGGCCATCGTCGTCCTCGGCCGGCGTATTGCCATAAGCGCGATTCCAGGTCAGGCCCACGTACGGGGCGATTTCCGGGCGAATCTGGTAGCGCAGACGCAGGCCTAGTTCCGTGTTGCTCAGGCCTGCGCCCACCTCACGCTCGGCGTCGTTTCTGCCGTAGAAGTTGGCTTCGGCCATGGGTTGCACGATCAAGCGGTTGATTAGCAGCAGATCGTATTCAGCTTTTAAGCGCAGGGCTGTTTGGCCAGCTTCGCCGAGGTAGGCGGTGGCTTCGGTTTCTACGCCATACAACGGCGTGCCCTGAATTCCAAATGCGGCCCAGGTTTGTGCTGAGCCGGGTTTGAAATCTTGGCGAGCACCGAGCATTACGTCCCACCAGGGGCTGATGGCGTGGCCCCATAAGGCCTGCACTTCGGCTTTGTCAGTACGGCCATCCACCCGTTCGCCTTCGCTACGCAGCCACAGACGGTCGATATCGCCGCCAACCCAACCGCTGACGTCCCAAGCCAAGGCGTTGCCCGCCTTAAGGTTTTGCCATTCGAGGCGGTCGAGCAGCAGGTAGCTATTAAGGGCGCTGGCGTGGCTTTCATGGCCGCCGGCAACCGCCGGGAAAGCGGCTTGGCGGTCGGCATCGGTGATGGGCGCAAGCGGCGTGCGGCTTTGTGCGGCGGCGGGCAGAGGGGTGCTGCCAGCACTCATATCGTGGCCCATGGTCGAGTGGTCCATGCTGGACATATCCATGCTCATGCCGGGCATATCGGGCATATCGGGCATGGAATGGTCCATGGCCTCGGCTCCGTACGTGGTGCTTGCCAGGGCCAGCAGAGTGAATGTTATTGGCAGCCTTTTCATGAGGGTTGTCCTTCGTCTACGCGCACTTCGCGCATCATGCCGGTGTCCATGTGCAGCAGCAGATGGCAGTGGTAGGCCCAGCGGCCGAGAGCGTCGGCGGTAACGCGATAGCTGCGTTTGCTGCCGGGTGGCATGTCGATAGTGTGTTTGCGCACTTGGAAGTTGCCGTGCTCGTCTTCCAAGTCGCTCCATAAACCGTGCAGGTGAATGGGGTGGGTCATCATGGTGTCGTTGACCAGCACGATGCGCACGCGCTCGCCGTAGGTGAGGCGAATGGGCTCGGCGGCGGAGAAGGGCACGCCATCAAAGGACCAGGCGAATTTCTCCATATGGCCGGTGAGGTGCAGTTCAAGAGTGCGGCTGGGCTCGCGGCCGTCGGGGTCGGCAAAGGTGCTGCGTAGGTCGCTGTAGGTGAGCACGCGGCGGCCGTTGTTGCGCAGCCCCAGACCAGGATCGTCGAGCTTGGCCGCCGGTTGCATGGTTTGCATGTCTACCAGTGGGTTGTTGGCTTCCGAGGCTGGGTGATTTTGCATGCCGGCCATTTGGCTATGATCCATGCCCGGCATATCAGCCATATCGGCCATCGCGCCATGGTCCATGCCCATGTCGGCCATGGACAGTTGCGGCCGTGGGTCCAGTTGCGGCACCGCTGCCTTTAACCCTTCACGCACGGCAAGGGTGCCGCGGGCGTAGCCACTGCGGTCCATGGCTTGGGCGAACAGGGTGTAAGCCTGGGCGGTGTCGGGCTGGACGATCACGTCGTAGGTTTCTGCCACGGCCAGGCGCAGTTCATCAACCGTGACCGGGTTTACCGGCTGGCCATCGGCAGCGACCACGGTCATCCGTAGGCCAGGAATGCGCACGTCGAAGTAGCTCATGGCCGAGGCATTGATCAGGCGTAAACGAATGCGCTCGCCGGGCTGGAAAATACCGGTCCAGTTGCCGTCTGGCGCGTGACCGTTCATGAGGTAGGTGTAGGTGCTGCCGCTGACATCGGCGATATCGGTGGGCGTCATGCGCATCTGCGCCCAGCTCAGCCGCTCGCTCACCGTGTTACCCCAACCGTTGCGGCTGACGTCGTCGATAAAGTCGCCAACGGTGCGCTTATGGACGTTGTAGTAGTCGGCTTGTTTCTTCAGGGTACGTAGGAGCTGGCTGGGGTTTTCGTCAGTCCAGTCGCTAAGCATCACCACATAATCGCGCTCATAGGCGAAGGGTTCCGGCTCGCGCGGTTCGATCACCAAAGGGCCGTAGACGCCAGCCTGTTCCTGCATACCGGAGTGGCTGTGGTACCAGTAGGTGCCGTGCTGCTTCACCTTGAATTGATAGGTATACAGGCCGTCTGGCGCGATGCCGTTAAAGCTCAGGCCAGGCACGCCATCCATATTGGCTGGCAGCAAGATGCCGTGCCAGTGAATGGAGGTGGGCTCGCTCAGGCGATTTCTCACGCGCAGGGTCACGGTGTCGCCTTCGCGCCAGCGTAGCAATGGCCCTGGCAGGCTGCCGTTGATGGTCATCGCCGTGCGGGACGCGCCGGTGAAATTGACTGGGGTTTCACCAATAAACAGGTCGAAGTCACTGCCGCTGAATGCTGGCGGCTGGCCGGGGCTGCTAACCGCCCATACCGGTGTGCGCCACAGGCCAAGACCGCCCAGCACGGTGCCGGCGGCGAGGCTTTTTACAAAAGTGCGTCGAGTAGTCATACGTGGAGTCCCGATCCGATTGGTTCGTGGGGTGTGCTGTGCGCAGCAAAAGGTTTTTTGCGTGTTGACCACGGTGCGCACAGCGGACCCTACGAGTGCAGCGTCGGCCTTGTCACAGTGGCAAGGTCAAGCGAGCGGGTTGCTGCTGTCAGGGTTTTCCGGTAGCGTTCGTGAAATTAAATTCAATTAATTTCACGCTCGTGAATTTGGATTGCCAATGTTTCAGCGTTCGTCCCGCCACGTCTCTAGCTATTACGCCCACAGCTGTGCGGCTTTGCTGACCGAGCGTGCGCCGGTTCAGGGTGAGCACAACACCGACGTGGTGGTGATAGGCGCCGGTTTTAGCGGCTTGCACACGGCACTGCGCTTGGCCCTGGCGGGCAAACGCGTAACGGTGATTGAGGCCAGCCGCGTGGCCTGGGCGGCCAGCGGCCGTAATGGCGGTCAGGCGATTCTGGGCTGGTCGTGTGATATGCCGCCGTTGGAAGCGGCCTTGGGTTTGGAGCGTGCTCGGCGCCTGTGGGACAGCATGCGCTGGGCCGCGCAAGAACTGCGCGAGTTACCCGGCCGCCACGGCTTTGACTGCGACTACCGCGCTGGCCACCTGTGGACCTCGGTGATGCCGCGGCGCAACGCCATCCTGCATGAGTGGCAACACGAAGCCAGCCATAAATGGGGCCATGACGCGCTGCGCTTTATCCCCCGCGAAGATTTGCCGAAGTGGGTGGCTAGCGAGCGTTATCAAGCCGGCTTGTACGACCCCGAAGGCGGCCACCTCAACCCGTTAAAACTCGCCCTCGGTTTGGCCGCTGCTATCGAAGCCGCAGGCGGGCGTATCCATGAACACAGCAAAGCGCTGAGCTATCGGCAAGAAGGCGACGGCTATGTGGTGAAAACCGAGCAGGGCAGTGTGCGCGCCGATGTGTTGGTGTTGGCCTGCAATGCCTATGTCGATGAACTCGATCCGGCATTGGCCAAGCGCGTATTGCCGGTGGGCACTTATCAAGTGGCCACCGCGCCGTTGGACGAAGCGCAAGCCAAAGCGCTGTTGCCAACAGATGCCTGCGTCACCGACAACCAGTTTGTGCTCGACTACTTCCGCTTAACGCCTGACCACCGCCTGCTTTTTGGTGGAGGCTGCACCTACCTGGGCGGTATGCCGAGAGATATCGCCGGCGCGACTCGGCCATTTCTTGAGCGGGTTTTCCCGCAACTAAAAGGCGTGCCGATTGAATTCGCTTGGGGCGGGCATATCGACATCACCCTTAAGCGCACCCCGGATATCGGCCGCGAGGGCAATCGCTACTGGCTGCAAGGCTATTCGGGTCACGGCGTATTGCCGACCCTGGCCGGCGCCCGGGCGGTCAGCGAGGCGATTCTCGGCAACAGCGATTTACTCAGTTTGTACCAGGGCCTGAGCAACCCCAGCTTCCCCGGTGGCCGCTATTTGGCCGCGCCGCTGGAAGCGCTGGGCAAGGCCTATTACCGCCTGCGCGACAGCATTTGATGGAGCCTGCACCCGTGACCAAAGAAGAAGAAATTGCCGCGCTGGCGATCCTGATTCACGACCTGCGCAAGCACAAAAAACTGACGCTTAAAGAGCTGGCCGACAAGATTGGCCGCTCGGTGGGCTTTGTCTCGCAGGTCGAGCGCGGTTTGTCGCGGCCGACGGTGGCCGACCTCACCGCCATCAGCCAGGCCCTGGATGTCACCACCACGTATTTCTACAACCTGTCCAAGCCCAAACAAGTGCCTTGGGTAACCCGCCCGGACGAACGCCGTACGCTGTATTTCGCCAATGGCATTACCGACATTCTGGTGTCGCCGAAGATGTCCGCCAGCTTTTCGATGCTGGAAAGCTTGCTGGAACCGGGCTCCAGTTCCGGTGAACGGACCTTGAGCGATATTTCCGAACAGGGCGGTTATGTGTTGGAAGGCGAACTGACCCTGTGGCTGGGCGACAGCGAAGAACCGGTAACCCTGCGTACCGGCGATGCCTTCCAGCTCGCCCAACACGCCCATTGCCGCTACGGCAACCTCTCTGAACTGCCCACGCGCGTGCTGTGGGTATACACCTGATGAACGCTCCAGGAGCTGCAACCATGAACGCCGACCTGCTAACAGAAGTGCAGGCTTTCCGCCAACGCCACCCCGAGGTGCGTTATGTCGACCTGATTTCCCTGGATATTCCCGGGCACTTTTATGGCAAACGTTACCCGCTAGAGATGCTGGAAAAAGTCGCTGCCGGTAGCGCCCTTAAGCTGCCGCAAAACTGCGTGCTGCTCGGCGTGCAAGGCGGGTTGTTCAAAATTGGCGACTACTGCTTTCACGACGGCGACCCGGATGCCCCACGTCGCTTGGTGCCGGGCACATTGAAGTTAGTGACCTGGGAAGCGCAGCCGGTGGGGCAGATGCTGATTACCTCCGACGGCACCGAGTCGCCCATCGAGTTTGAGCCACGCGAGGTGCTGGTTCAGGTGCTCGAACGTTTGAAGCGCAAGGGCATTCACCCGGTGGTGGCCTTTGAACTGGAGTTTTATCTGTTCGATAAAAAGCTCCGTGATGGCCTGCCACAGTTCCCCCGCGACGAGCTCAGCGATGACGGCGATAACATGCCCAATATGCATATCGAGCGGCTGTCGCGCTTTGCCCCAGTGCTTGATGACATGGTTGAAACCGCGCGTATCCAAGGCATCGACACCACGGTGATTACCGCCGAACTCGGCCCTGGCCAGTTTGAAATCAACTTCGGTCATCGCGACGACGGTTTGCAGGCCGCCGACTGGGCTGCCTTGTTCTGCCGCAGCACCCGTGGTGTGGCGCTCAAGCACGGCTACCGCGCCAGCTTTATGGCCAAGCCGTACCTTGAGCATCCGGGCAGCGGCATGCATGTGCACGTCAGCCTGTACGACGCCGACGGTAACAACCTGCTCGCTGCCAATGAGCAACAGGCGCTGCGCCATGCCGTGGCCGGTTGCCTGGAGTTGCTGCCGCACTGCATGCCGATCTTCGCCCCCAACCAGAACGCCTACCGCCGCCTGGGCGGCACGGTAAACGCGGCTACGCGTGCTAGTTGGGGTTACGAAGACCGTGATGCCTGCGTACGTATTCCGGAATCCGATCCGAAAAATCTGCGTATCGAGCACCGTATTTCCGGTGCCGATGCCAACCCTTATTTGGTGCTGGCGGCCATTTTGGTCGGCCTGGAAAGCGGCCTGGCTAATGGCCGCGAGCCGATTGCACCGTTAAACGAAGACCGTAACAGCGGCCTGGATTTCCCCCTGGATATCCTCCAAGCCGTGCGTGCCATGCAGCAGCAACCGCAAGTGCGCGATGGCTTAGGCGCCGAGTTTGTGGATGTGTACTGCGAAAACAAGCGCCAGGACCACCTGGCCTTTTTGCAAGAAATCAGTGCCCGCGAATACCGCTGGTTTCTTTAATTTTTCAGCGTCTGGCGCCCTGGCGCCGGGCCGTGAGGAGTGCGTATGAGCAAGTCAGCAAAGAACCCGCAAACCCTGCAGTGGCAAGCCCTGAGCGACAACCATCACCTAGCGCCGTTTAGTGATTACAGACAGCTGAAGCAGGTGGGCCCGCGCATTATCACCAAGGCTGACGGCGTGTACCTGTGGGACAGCGAAGGCAACAAGATTCTCGACGCCATGGCCGGTCTCTGGTGCGTGGCCATCGGCTACGGCCGTGATGAGCTGGCCGATGCCGCTGCCAAGCAAATGAAAGAGCTACCGTTCTACAACACCTTCTTTATGACCGCGCACCCGCCCGTGCTGGAACTGGCGAAAACCATCGCCGAGTTGGCACCGGCGCATATGAACCATGTGTTTTTTACCGGCTCGGGCTCGGAAGGTAACGACACCTTGCTGCGCATGGTCCGTCACTACTGGCAGGTGAAGGGCAAGCCGG
Organism: Pseudomonas sp.; assembly: GCF_037994325.1. Lineage (GTDB taxonomy): Bacteria > Pseudomonadota > Gammaproteobacteria > Pseudomonadales > Pseudomonadaceae > Aquipseudomonas. The sequence goes on along the minus strand of NZ_JBBNAH010000483.1, from coordinate 15,120 downwards.
AGAAAAAAGTGATCATCGGCCGTATCAACGGCTACCACGGCTCTACCGTGGCCGGCGCTGCCTTAGGCGGCATGCAAGGTATGCACGAGCAGGGCGGCACGCTGCCGGATATCGTGCATATTCCGCAGCCGTACTGGTTTGGTGAAGGTGGCGATATGAGCCCGGACGAGTTCGGTATCTGGGCGGCCGAGCAGTTGGAGAAGAAGATTCTGGAAGTCGGCGAAGACAAGGTTGCCGCCTTTATCGCCGAGCCGATTCAAGGCGCCGGCGGCGTGATTATTCCGCCTGACAGCTACTGGCCAAAGGTGCGCGAGATTCTCGCCAAGTACGACATCCTGTTTGCCGCCGACGAAGTGATTTGTGGCTTTGGCCGCACTGGCGAGTGGTTCGGCAGTAACTTCTACGGCAACACACCGGACTTTATGACCATCGCCAAAGGCCTGACCTCGGGCTATATCCCCATGGGTGGCCTGATCGTCAGCGACAAAGTCGCCGAAGTGATCAACGAAGGCGGTGACTTCAACCACGGCTTTACCTACTCCGGGCACCCGGTGGCGGCAGCGGTGGCGCTGGAAAACCTGCGCATTATTCGGGAAGAAAAGATTCTGGAGCGCGTGCGCGAAGAGACGTCGCCGTATCTGCAGAAGCGCCTGCGTGAATTGGCCGATCACCCCTTGGTGGGCGAGGTGCGAGGTGTTGGCATGCTCGGCGCGATTGAGCTGGTAAAAGACAAGGCCACTCGGGCGCGTTACGAAGGCAAGGGCGTAGGCATGATTTGCCGTGGGCATTGCTTTAACAACGGCCTGATCATGCGCGCGGTAGGCGACACCATGATCATTTCGCCACCGTTGGTCATCAGCAAAGCAGAGATTGATGAGCTGGTGGAAAAGGCGCGTAAGTGCCTCGACCTGACCCTCGCCGATCTGGCGTAAGGCGCTCCAGCCTACAAAGCAAAAAGCCCGGCATCTAGCCGGGCTTTTTTTGTGCTGCGTTTGACCTTAGTGAACCAAGGCCCTTGTCGAGTGCTGCACCAGTTCCAGCAGCGGCTGCGGGTAAACGCCAAGTACAAAGGCGAGCAGGGCTACCGCTACAAGCATCAGGCCGCCAGTGCGCTGGCCCCAGTTTTCCTGGGCGTCGTGGCGGTGCAGGTTAGGTTCAACCAGGAACAGGGTGACCATCACGCGCAGGTAGTAGAACACGCCAATCGCGCTACCCAGCACCATGCTGCCCAGCAGCCACCACTGCTGCGATTCCACGCCGACCATGATCACGTAGAACTTGCCGATAAAGCCGGAGGTCAGCGGAATGCCCGCCAGCGACAGCATCATCACGGTCAGCACGGCGGTCAGGTACGGACGGCGCCAGAACAGGCCACGGTATTCGTACAGGGCATCGGCGTCGCGGCCGCTGTAGGGCGTCGACATCAGGGTGATCACACCAAAGGCGCCAAGGCTGGTCAGCACGTAGGTGGCCAGGTACACGCCCACCGCTTCCACCGCCAAACCTTTGCCGGCGATAACCGCGATCAGCAGGTAACCAAAGTGGGCGATGGACGAATAACCGAGCAGACGCTTGAGGTTGTTCTGCAGCAGCGCCAGCAGGTTACCGACCAAAATCGAGGCCACGGCAATCACTGACAGCACGGTGGTCAGCAAGCCTTCGTTGGCAGCAGGGGAGAGCAGGAACAGGCGCACCATCACCGCAAACACGGCGACTTTACTGGCGGTAGCCAGGAAGGCCGCAACCGGTGCCGGAGCACCTTCGTACACGTCCGGCGTCCACAGGTGGAACGGCACCATCGACAGTTTGAAGCCCAAGCCGACCAGCATCATGCCCAGACCCAGTTGCGCCATGGCGCTCTGTGCACCAGTAGCGGCCAACTTGGCGCCGATGCCGGCAAAGCTCAGGGTGCCAGCGTCGGCGTAGAGCAGGGCCATACCAAACAGCAGGAAGGCCGAGCCGGCGGCAGAGAGCACCATGTATTTGATGCCGGCTTCCAGCGAGCGCTTATTGAAGAACGCATAAGCGACCATGCCGTACACCGGCACCGACAGCAGTTCCAGGCCGATAAACAAGCCAGCCAGGTGCTGCGCGCAAACCAGCACGATGCCACCGGCAGCGGCCATCAGAATCAACAGGTAGAGCTCGTCGCGGTTGCCAGGGAAGCCGACTTTGTCGTCACCCATATAGGCATGCACCAAGGTCACACAGGCCAGCGTGGCGACCAGAATCAAGCCGATATAGAAGTTGGCGAAGTTGTCCACCAACAGCAGGCTAGTGACCGCCAGCGGTGTAGCTTTTACTGCCGGAATAAGCGACAGCAAAGCCAGGTTCAGGCCCAGGCCAGACAAGATAAACGTCTGGCTGTGGTTACGCCGCCAGGCGATGGCCAGCATTACCACCACGACGGTGGCGCAAACCACCAGCAGCGGTAGCAGGGCGAGCAGGTGTTGAGTAGTGAATTCCATAACGCGGCTTTCCATTACAGGCTACCGGCCCGATGCGAGTTGAGTGAAAGCGGCACCGAGCCACTGTTGAACACCATGCATGGTGGCGGAGGAGGTGTCTAAAATCGGCTGCGGGTAAACCCCGAGCAAGATCAGTAACACCGCCAGGCCAAGCACCATGAACAGTTCACGGGCATTCATGCCTCGCAGCACATCGTCGGACTTGGTCGGGCCAAAGTAGGCCCGGTGAATCATGATCAGCGAGTACACCGAGCCAAACACCAGGCCGGTGGCCGCTACGATGGTGAACCACGGGAAGGCTTTAAAGGCGCCGATCAGAATCAGGAACTCGCCAACAAAGTTACCGGTACCCGGCAAGCCCAGCGCTGCTGCAGCAAAGAACAGGCTGATGGCGGGCAGGTACGGCAGGCGGCCCCAGATACCACCCATTTCGCGCATATCGCGGGTGTGCAGACGCTCGTACAGCTGGCCGCTAAGGATAAACAGCGCCGAGGCCGACAGACCGTGGGCCACCATCTGCACCACGGCGCCTTGCAGGGCGATCTGGCTACCGGAGTAGATGGCGATCAGCACGAAACCCATGTGCGAAACGCTGGAGTAAGCGATCAGGCGCTTGATGTCGGTTTGCGCGAACGACAGCAAGGCACCGTAGATGATCGCGAACACGCCCAGGTACATGGCGATGTTGGCGAACTCAGCCGAGGCATGGGGGAACAGCGGCAGGGCGAAACGCATCAGACCGTAGGCCGCGGTTTTCAGCAGGATACCGGCCAAGTCGACCGAGCCTGCGGTAGGCGCTTGAGCGTGAGCGTCCGGCAACCAAGAGTGGAAAGGCACCACCGGAAACTTCACCGCAAAGGCGATAAAGAAGCCGAGCATGAGGATGTACTCGGTGCCTTCGGACATCTTGGTTTTCAGCAGGTCGGCGTAGTTAAACGTGATCACGCCAGTGGCGTTGTAGTTCACAAACACCAAGCCAAGTATGGCGATCAGCATGATCAGGCCGCTGGCCTGGGTGTAGATAAAGAACTTGGTCGCGGCGTTGATACGGGTGTTGCCCTTGCTGCCGCTGTGACCCCAGAGCGCGATGAGGAAGTACATCGGCACCAGCATCATTTCCCAGAAGAAGAAGAACAAGAACAGGTCGATGGCCAGGAACACGCCCACCACGCCGCCGAGAATCCACAGCAGGTTGAGGTGGAAGAAGCCGACGCGGTTCTGGATTTCGTTCCAGGAGCAGAGAACCGACAGCACACCGAGCAAGCCGGTGAGCACGATCATCAGAACCGACAAACCGTCCATTGCCAGGTGAATGGTGATGCCGAAGCGCTCAATCCATTGCACTTTGAATTCATGGGCCCAGACCGGATCAGCACCTGGCGCGGGGGCCAGGCTGAAGTTGCCGGTGGTCCACAACCACAGGCTCAGGCCGAATAGCAGCACCATGCTGAGCAGAGCGATCCAGCGCGGCAGGGTGTTGCCGAACCGTTCGGCCTGCCAGCACAGCAGGCCGCCGATAAAGGGAATCAGGATTAGCCAAGGCAGAATCATGTTGGGCTGTTTTCCTTAATTCAAAAAGAGAAGAACGGCGAGCAGCAGCACGGCGCCGCCGACAATCGAGGCTGAGTACCAGCGCAAGTTGCCGGTTTCCGTGCGGCTTGCCAGGCTGTTGCCGAGGCGCACCAAACGTGGGATCACACCGATGCTGCTATTGATTGGGTCGTTGCCCAGCAGACGGGTGATCAACAGGTACGGCTGCACAAACAGCTTGTCGTAGAGCCAGTCAAAGCCCCAAGCAGCGAACCACCAGGCCGAGAGCAATTTGCCCGGGCCACTGTTGGCGACCGCGGTGGCGAAACGACGCTTGCCGAGGAACAGCATGGCCGACAGGGCGATACCGGCAATGGCGATCAGGCCCGAGGACAATTCCAAGCTGTGCTTGGCTTCGCCACCGGCATGGCCAACGCTTTCTGGCAATACGCCCGCCAGCGGTGGGCTGATCAGCGCGCCGATAAAGGTCGACAGCACAATCAGCACACCCAGCGGCAGCCAGTGGCTGATGCCGTGGCCGGCGTGGGCTTCGGTTTTTGCTTCGCCGTGGAAGGCGATAAAGATCAGGCGGAAGGTGTACAGCGAGGTCATAAATGCACCGACCAAACCGGCGTAGAGCAAACCGGTGTGGCCGCTGGCGAAGGCTTCCCAAAGAATTTCATCCTTGGAATAGAAACCGGCGGTCACGAAGGGCAGGGCGGCCAGGGCTGCGCCACCGACGATAAAGCTGGCGTAGGCCAACGGCAGTTTCTTCCACAGGCCGCCCATCTTGAAGATGTTCTGCTCGTGGTGGCAGGCAACGATTACCGCACCGGAAGCAAGGAACAGCAGGGCCTTGAAGAAGGCGTGGGTCATCAGGTGGAAAATCGCCGCGTCCCAGGCGCCAACACCCAGAGCGAGGAACATGTAGCCGATCTGGCTCATGGTCGAGTAGGCGAGGATGCGCTTGATGTCGGTTTGGACCAGGGCGGCGAAACCGGCGAGCACCAGGGTCACGGCGCCGACGATACCGACCAGCTCGAGAATTTCCGGGGTCAGGATAAACAGGCCGTGGGTACGGGCGATCAGGTACACGCCAGCGGTCACCATGGTTGCCGCGTGGATCAACGCCGAAACAGGCGTTGGGCCGGCCATCGCATCGGCCAACCAGGTTTGCAGCGGCAGCTGCGCCGATTTACCGACAGCACCACCCAGCAGCATCAGGGTTGCCCACCACAGCCAGGTATCCCCAGCCACGAGTTTCTGCGGTGCCAGAACCAGCAGCTCCTGAATATTCAGGGTGCCCAGGTGCTGGAATAGCAGGAACAAACCGATGGCCATAAACACGTCGCCGATACGGGTGACGATAAAGGCTTTGAGTGCGGCGTTACCGTTGTTGCGGTTGCTGTAGTAAAAGCCGATCAGCAGGTAGCTGCACAGGCCCACACCTTCCCAACCGAAGTAGAGGAACAGCAGGTTATCGCCGAGCACCAGGAACAGCATGCTGGTGATAAACAGGTTGGTGTAGGAGAAGAACCGCGAATAACCGGCTTCACCGCGCATGTACCACGAAGCGAACAGGTGAATGAGAAAGCCGACGCCGTTAACCACACCGAGCATGGTCAGCGACAAGCCGTCCAGGTACAGGGTGAAGCTTGGCGCAAAGCCGTCTACCGACATCCATTGCCACAGCACTTGGCTGTACACGCCGCCTTCTGGCGGGTTGACGTTGAACTGGTAGATCAGCCAAGCGGTGGTCAGGGCCGAGAGGCCAACCGAGCCAACACCGATCAGCGCCGAGACGTTTTCCGACCACTTGCCACGGGAGAAAGACAGCAGCAACCAGCCGATCAGGGGAAACGTAAATGTCAGAAATAAGAGGTTCATCCGCGCATCTCGCTGGCAGCGTCGATATCGAGGGTGTGGAAGCGGCGATAGAGCTGCAGCAACACGGCCAGGCCGATGCTGGCTTCGGCCGCAGCCAAGGTCAGCACCAGAATAAACATCACTTGTCCGTCGGGCTGGGCCCATTTGCTACCGGCCACGATAAAGGCCAAACCGGCGGCGTTCATCATGATTTCCAGGCTCATCAGCACGAACAGAATGTTGCGCCGCACCATCAGGCCCACCAGGCCCAGGCAGAACAGCACACCGGCAACGGCCAGGCCGTGCTCCAGGGGAATTGAGTTCATCATTGGACTTCCTTCGCCTCTTGACGGCCGAGGTGGAACGCGGCGACCACGGCTGCCAGCAGCAGCATGGAGGCCAGCTCAACAACCAGCAGGTAAGGGCCAAACAGGCTGATGCCGACGGCTTTGGCGTCGACAGTGGTCAGGCCAACAGCGCCGACGCTGGCGGTGCCGAACAGCACGTAAAGCAGTTCGGCGAGCAGCACCAATGCCAGTACCGATGGGCCAACCCAGATACCCGGCGTCAGCCAGGCACGTTCCTGGGTCGCTGCTGCAGGGCCGAGGTTGAGCATCATCACCACAAACACGAACAGCACCATGATGGCGCCCGCGTAGACGATGATTTCCAGGGCACCGGCAAACGGCGCGCCGAGGCTGAAGAAGGTCATCGATACGGCCAACAGCGAAATAATCAGGTAGAGCAGGGCGTGTACCGGATTGGTGTTGGTGACCACTCGAAGGGTGGACACCACCGCCACGCCGGACGCGAAGTAGAAAGCGAATTCCATAATCAGATTCCCACCACGAATTCAGGCAGCCAGCGGCCGGTTAAGGTCTGTGCGGTTTGCATCATGGCAACAGCCCCTTAACGTTGATCGGCTCAGCTTCGTTTTGGGCAGCGCCTTTGGGCTTGCCAGCAATAGCCATACCGGCCACGCGATAGAAGTTGTAGTCCGGGTTTTTGCCGGGGCCGGAAATCAGCAGGTCTTCTTTCTCGTACACCAGGTCCTGACGTTTCAGCTCGGCCATTTCGAAATCCGGCGTCAGCTGGATTGCGGTAGTTGGGCAGGCTTCTTCGCACAGGCCGCAGAAAATGCAGCGCGAGAAGTTGATTCGGAAGAACTCCGGGTACCAACGACCGTCATCGGTCTCGGCTTTTTGCAGGGCAATACAGCCGACCGGGCAGGCCACCGCACAGAGGTTGCAGGCTACACAGCGCTCTTCGCCATCGGGGTCGCGGGTTAGCACGATACGGCCGCGGTAACGTGGCGGCAGGTACACCGGCTCTTCCGGGTATTGCAGGGTGTCGCGTTTGCGGAAGGCATGGGAGAACACCATCACCAAGCTACGCAGCTGGGTGTAGGTGCCATGCACGATATCGAACAGATACTTGAACACGGTCATTCTCCTCTACTGAGCCACGCCGGCCGGGGTGTTGAGCAACACCACGGCAGCGGTCACCAGCAAATTGATCAGGGTCAGCGGCAGGCAGAATTTCCAGCTGAAATCCATCACCTGGTCATAGCGCGGGCGCGGAATAGAGGCGCGCAGCAAGATGAACAACATGATGAAAAAGGCTGTTTTAGCCGCAAACCAGATGAATGACAGGGATGGCAGGATATTGAACGGACCATGCCAGCCACCAAAGAACAGGGTGACCAACAGCGCCGAAATCAACACGATGCCGATGTATTCACCGACAAAGAACATGCCCCATTTCATACCGGCATATTCAATGTGGTAACCGTCAGCCAGCTCTTGCTCGGCTTCCGGTTGGTCGAACGGGTGACGGTGGGTAACCGCAACGCCGGCGATAAAGAACGTACAGAAGCCAAAGAACTGCGGAATGATGAACCACAGGTTTTGCGCCTGGTATTCAACGATGTCGCGCATGTTGAACGAGCCAACCTGGGCGACGATGCCCATCAGCGACAAGCCCATAAACACTTCGTACGACACGGTTTGTGCCGAGGCACGAAGGCTACCGAGCAGGGCGAATTTGTTGTTACTCGACCAACCGGCAAACAGCACCGCATACACCGACAAACCGGCCATGGCAAAGAAGAACAGCAGGCCGATATTCAGGTCCGCCACGCCCCAGGTCGGGGTGATTGGGATAATGGCAAAGGCGATCAGCAAGGCGCTCATGGCCACCACCGGTGCCAGGGTGAAAATCACCTTGTCGGCAAATGGCGGCGTCCAGTCTTCTTTAAAGAACATCTTGATCATGTCGGCGGCGATCTGGAATGCGCCAAACGGGCCGACGCGGTTCGGACCGTAACGGTCTTGCCAGAGGGCCAGCAGGCGACGTTCCACCCAGCTCAACAACGCGCCGCACACCACGACGGCGAGCAAGATCACGATGGCTTTGAGCACGGCGATGATCACGTCGATCACTTCAGGCGTGAACCAACTCATTGCGCGGCCTCCTGCAGCGAATCAGCGGTTTTGCCAGCGATTGCCGCTGGAATACCGGCCAAACCAACCGGCAAGGCCACTACACCAGCGCTCAGTTCTTCACTGACACGCAACGGCAAGCGCAGGGTTTGCCCTGCGACATTGAGGCTGACCAGCGCACCTTCGTTAACGCCCAAACGCGCGGCTTCCGAGGCGGCAACGGCCACATAAGCCTCAGGAATGCGCTGCTGCACCGGCGCGGCACGCGAGGAGTTCTCTTCGCTGCCAAACAGATGATGCACCGGCACAACCTGCCAGGTGCCTTGCGCCGGGTTAAAGGCGTTTGGTGCGGTGGTGAACCAGCTCAGGCCATCGCCTTTGCTTTCGATCAAACGGGTGCCCGGGTCGCCGGCACGCAGATGGCCGCCGACTTCGTCCTGGAACTTGTTCCAGGCTTGCGGCGAGTTCCAACCTGGCGACCAGGCAAAGGGTACTTGCTGACGCGGTTCAACCGAGCCCGAGTAACCTTCCATGGAGAAGGCGAATGCGGTGTCTTGGTCTTGTGGGGTACGCGGTTCGTGCACGCTGATATTGGCGCGCATGGACGTGCGACCGCTGTAACGCAGCGGCTCGCGAGCCATTTTCAGGCCCTTGATGCGGAAGGCAGCGCTTGGCGCGGCATCGACGATGCGCGCTAGCAGCGGGGTGCTGGCAGCGGTGGCAGCGGTGACGTGGTCGAGCTGCGTCCAATCAACATTCTGGCCAAGCAAGGTGCTACGCAGCGCGTGCAGCCAGCGCCAGCCTTCGTGCACCAGAATGCTGGCGTCGTAGTAGGTGGGATCAAACACTTGGAAGAAGCGCTGGGCACGGCCTTCCTGGCTGACCAGAGTACCGTCGCCTTCGGCGAAGCTGGCGGCTGGCAGTACCAGGTGGGCGCGGGCGGTGGTGTCGGTTTGTTGATGGTCGGCAACGATCACCACGTTGGCGGCATTCAACGCAGCGTCTACCAGGGCCTTGTCGGCGCGGGTATACAGATCGTTTTCCAGCACCACGATGGCGTCGGCTTTGCCGTCGATCACCGCTTGCAGCGCGGCGTCAGCCGAGTCGCCGCCGAGCATGGCCAGGCCCAAGCTGTTGGCTTCGTTGACCACCAGGCTCAGCGAACCATTTTTCTCGCGCAGCTTGAGGGCCTTGGCGATGTTGGCAGCGGCCTCGATCAGGGCGCGATTACCCAGGGAAGTACCGGCAATGATCAGCGGACGCTTGGCCGCCAGCAGGCTGTCGGCGATGCGCTGGGCAAGCTCAAGGGCTTCGGCGTCCAGACCAGTAACGGCTGGGGCGCTGGCGTCGAGGGCGTGGGCGACGGCAAAACCGATGCGCGCCAGGTCATCCGGGGCGGCGTGTACGCACTCTTCGGCCACGTCGTCGAGCTTGGTGGCGTCCAGGCTGGCGATATACAGCGGGTTTAGTGCGTGCTGGCCAATGTTCTGCACGGCAGCGTTCAACCACGGCTGAATCTTCATGGCCTCGGCCATGTCTTCGGCTTTGCCTTTCACGGTTTGGCGCAGGGCCAAGGCGATACGGGCGGCGGTTTGCGTCAGGTCTTCACCCAGCACGAACACGGCATCGTGTTCTTCGATTTCGCGCAGGGTGGGGATTGGCAGCGGGCTGTTTTGCAGCACGTCCAAGACCAGGCGCAGGTTGCTCAGCTCAACGGCAGCAATGCCGGAGTAGAAGTGCTCGGCACCGACCAGCTCTTGCAAGGCATAGTTGCTTTCCAGGCTGGCGCGCGGCGAGCCGATGCCGACGATGGTGCGGCCGCGCAGCAGATCGGCGGCGTTATCCAGAGCAGCATCCACACCGAGCTTCTGGTTGCCAGCGGTCAGCAGCGGCTGACGTGGGCGGTCGGTGCGGTTGACGTAGCCATAACCAAAGCGACCACGGTCGCAGAGGAAATACTGGTTAACCGAGCCGTTGTAGCGGTTTTCGATGCGGCGGATTTCGCCGTAACGCTCGCCGGGGCTGATGTTGCAGCCGCTCGAGCAGCCATGGCAGATGCTTGGCGAAAACTGCATATCCCACTTGCGGTTGTAGCGCTCGGAGTGGGTTTTGTCGGTGAACACGCCGGTCGGGCAAACCTCGGTGAGGTTGCCGGAGAATTCGCTTTCCAGCACGCCATCTTCAACACGACCGAAGTACACGTTGTCGTGGGCGCCGAATACGCCGAGGTCGGTGCCGCCAGCGTAGTCTTTATAGAAACGCACGCAGCGGTAGCAGGCGATGCAGCGGTTCATTTCGTGGGCAACGAAAGGGCCGAGATCCTGGTTCTGGTGGGTGCGTTTAGTGAAGCGATAACGGCGCTCGTTGTGGCCGGTCATCACCGTCATGTCTTGCAGGTGGCAGTGACCGCCTTCTTCGCACACTGGGCAGTCGTGCGGGTGGTTGGTCATCAGCCATTCCACGACGCTGGCGCGAAACGCTTTGGATTCGGCGTCGTCGATGGAGATCCAGGTGTTGTCGGTGGCGGGGGTCATGCAGGACATAACGATGCGACCACGGGTGTCGTTTTCGTCGGTGTACTGCTTTACCGCGCACTGACGGCAGGCGCCGACGCTACCAAGCGCCGGGTGCCAGCAGAAGTACGGAATATCGAGACCGAGGGACAGACAGGCCTGTAACAGGTTGTCTGCTCCATCGACTTCGAGGGCTTTGCCGTCTACGTGGATAGTGGCCATATTCAAGTTTCTTCGTTGGCCCGTTGTCTGTCTGGAAAACCGCGGGTAGCGGTTTTGCCAGCCTCAACTGGCGGGCGTGGCTAATAGAATCACGGTTCGCTGGGGCCAGAGCTCAGGGTTACGAGTTCACTGGCCGCCAGCGCTAAAACTTAGGCGCTGACAAACTGCGTTGGCGCCACCGGAGCAGCGATGCGGGAAATACCCGCTTCGAACTCTGGACGGAAATATTTGATTGCGCTGCCCAGTGGCTCCACGGCACCCGGTGCATGCGCACAGAAGGTTTTGCCAGGGCCTAAGAAGTTGACCAAACCTTCCAGGGTTTCGATATCACCCGGTTGGCCATTGCCGGTCTCGATGGCGCGCAACACTTTCACGCTCCACGGCAGACCATCGCGGCACGGCGTGCAGAAACCGCACGATTCGCGGGCAAAAAACTCTTCCATATTGCGCAACAGGCCGACCATGTTGACGGTGTTGTCGACCGCCATGGCCAGGCCGGTACCCATACGCGTACCGACCTTGGCGATGCCGCCGGCATACATTTGCGCATCAAGGTGTTCGGGCAACAGGAAGCCGGTACCGGCACCGCCGGGCTGCCAGGCTTTGAGGGTGAAACCGTCGCGCATACCGCCAGCGTAGTCTTCAAACAACTCGCGGCCGGTGACGCCGAACGGTAGTTCCCACAGGCCGGGGTTTTTCACCTTGCCGGAGAAGCCCATAAGCTTGGTGCCCATGTCTTCGCTGCCGGGGCGAGCCAGGCCCTTGTACCACTCGATGCCGTTGCCAACGATGGCCGGCACGTTGCACAGGGTTTCGACGTTGTTGACGCAGGTCGGCTTGCCCCACACGCCCACAGCAGCCGGGAAGGGCGGCTTGGAGCGTGGGTTGGCGCGGCGGCCTTCGAGGGAGTTGATCAGTGCGGTTTCTTCACCGCAGATATAACGCCCGGCGCCGGTGTGCACGAACAGCTCGAAATCAAAGCCGCTGCCGAGGATGTTTTTACCCAGCAGGCCAGCGGCCTTGGCTTCTTCAACGGCGCGGTTGAGGTTGGCCGCGGCATCGACATATTCGCCACGCAGAAAGATGTAGCCGCGATACGCCTTGAGCGCCCGCGCACTGATCAACATGCCTTCGATCAGCAAGTGCGGCAGCTGCTCCATGAGCATGCGGTCTTTCCAGGTGTTGGGTTCCATTTCATCCGCGTTGCACAGCAGGTAGCGGATGTTCATGGATTCGTCTTTAGGCATCAGCCCCCACTTCACGCCTGTGGGGAAGCCGGCGCCACCACGACCCTTGAGGCCGGAGTCTTTGACGGTTTGCACGATCTCGTCTTGGGACAGATCGGCGAAGGCTTTGCGCGCGGCGGTGTAGCCGTCTTTGGCCTGATACTCGTCCAGCCAAACAGGCTGCGCGTCATCGCGCAGGCGCCAGGTCAGCGGGTGGGTTTCCGGGGTGCGGGCAATGCTGTTGGCGGGGCCAAAGGAAGTCAGGCGGTTGGTCGAAGCGGACGTCATACGTAAGCCTCCAGCAGTTGCGCCACACCATCGGCTTGTACGTCGCCAAAGGTGTGGTCGTCGATCATCAGCGCTGGCGCCTTGTCGCAGTTACCCAGACAGCACACTGGCAGCAGGGTAAAGCGGCCGTCGGCAGTGGTTTGGCCCAGGCCGATACCCAGTTGCTGCTGGATGCTGCTGACCACCGACTCGTGGCCACCGATGTAGCAGACCATGCTGTCGCACACGCGAATGATGTGACGGCCAACCGGCTGGCGGAAGATTTGGCTATAAAAGGTAGCCACGCCTTCAACGTCGCTGGCGGGGATGCCGATGATTTCGCCAATGGCAGCAATGGCGCCATCCGGCACCCAGCCACGGGCTTTCTGCACGATCTTCAGCGCTTCGATGGAAGCCGCGCGCGAATCTTCGTAGTGGTGCAACTCATGTTCGATGGCCGAACGCTCGGCATCGCTGAGGGTAAAACGGTCGGTTTGAATCAGCGTGGTGGTAGTCATAGTTAGCGGTCCACGTCAGCCATAACGAAGTCGATACTGCCCAGGTACGCAATCAAGTCGGCGACCATGCTGCCGCGGATCACCGAAGGGATCTGCTGCAGGTGCGGGAAGCTTGGCGTACGAATACGGGTGCGGTAGCTCATGGTGCCGCCATCGCTCGTCAGGTAATAACTGTTGATGCCCTTGGTCGCTTCGATCATCTGGAAGCTTTCGTTGGCCGGCATAACCGGGCCCCAGGAAACTTGCAGGAAGTGCGTGATCAAGGTTTCGATGTGCTGCAGGGTGCGTTCTTTCGGTGGCGGCGTGGTCAGCGGGTGGTCCGCTTTGTACGGGCCTTCCGGCATGTTGCGCAGGCACTGGTCGATGATTTTGATGCTCTGGCGCATTTCTTCTACGCGCACGATGCAACGGTCGTAAGCGTCGCCATTCACCGCCAGCGGCACTTCAAATTCGAAGTTCTCGTAACCGGAGTAGGGGCGGGCTTTACGCAGGTCGAAGTCCAGGCCGGTCGAGCGCAGACCGGCACCGGTGATACCCCATTCCAGGGCTTCCTTGGTGTTGTACTGAGCGACGCCGATGGTACGGCCACGCAGGATGCTGTTTTTCAGCGCGGCTTTTTCGTATTCGTCGAGGCGCTTGGGCAGCCATTCAACGAAGTCTTTCACCAGCTTTTCCCAGCCGCGCGGCAGGTCGTGAGCAACGCCACCGATGCGGTACCAGGCCGGGTGCAAGCGGAAGCCGGTGATGGCTTCAATTACGGTGTAAGCGCGCTGACGGTCGGTAAAGGTGAAGAACACCGGCGTCATGGCACCGACGTCTTGAATGTAAGTGCCGAGGAACAGCAGGTGACTGGTGATGCGGAAGAACTCGGCCATCATGATGCGGATGACATCGACCTTTTCCGGCACTTTGATGCCGGCCAGCTTTTCGACTGAAAGCACGTACGGCAGGTTGTTCATCACGCCGCCGAGGTAGTCGATACGGTCGGTGTACGGAATGAAACTGTGCCAGGACTGCCGCTCGGCCATCTTCTCGGCACCACGGTGGTGGTAACCCACTTCCGGTACGCAATCGACGATTTCCTCACCGTCCAACTGCAGCACGATACGGAACGCACCGTGGGCCGAAGGGTGGTTGGGGCCGAGGTTGAGGAACATATAGTCCTCATTGGCGTTGCCGCGCTTCATGCCCCAGTCTTCGGGGTTGAAGCGCGCGGCTTCTTCTTCCAGTGCCTGTTTGGCAACCGAGAGGCTGAATGGATCGAATTCGGTGGCGCGCGCCGGGTAGTCTTTGCGCAGCGGGTGACCTTGCCAGGTCGGCGGCATCATGATGCGGGTCAGGTGCGGGTGGCCGACAAAAGTGATGCCGTACATGTCCCAGACTTCGCGCTCGTACCAGTTGGCGTTAGGCCAAATGTTGGTGCACGTCGGCAGATTGAGGTCGCCCTCAGACAACGCGACTTTGATCATCACGTCACTATTACGCTCGATCGACATCAGGTGGTAGAACACCGTGAAGTCGGCACCCGGCAGGCCGCGACGCTGCGTGCGCAGACGCTCGTCGACGCCGTGCAGGTCGTAGAGCATGACGTAGGGTTTGGGCAGCTGACGCAGGAAGGTCAGCACCTCGATCAAGCGTTCACGCGCCACCCACAGCACCGGCATGCCCGTGCGGGTTGGCTGGGCGGTGAAAGCATCGGCGCCAAAGCGCGTGTTCAGTTCATTGACGACGTCTTGGTCGTCTGCCTTGTAAGGCGGGATGTACAGAGCGGTGTCTGCAGTCATGGTCTCGGTCGCTATCAGTCAACGTAAAGGGTGAATCCGGCGTGCTTTCTGGGTAAGAAAAAGCTGAATCACACTTCGTCGGGGCTGCGCAGGTTGGTTACCTGAATACGCTGTTCACGGCGCTGTTCCTTTTGCGACGGCATATCGGCGCGGTAAACGCCTTGCTCGCCGACGACCCAGGACAGTGGGCGACGCTCTTGGCCAATCGATTCCTGCAGCAACATTAAAGCCTGCAAAAATGCTTCTGGGCGGGGAGGGCAGCCGGGCACGTAAACGTCCACGGGC
>NZ_JBBNAH010000482.1:0-5638 GCF_037994325.1 Pseudomonas sp. | reverse complement strand
ACGCCCGCAATTGCGGGCGTTTTTATTGGGTGGAAATGGCTTACAAGGTGGTGCTGGCGGTCGAGATTCTGCGCGACTGTTTAAGAAACAAAGTCAGCTCCCTGGCCGGCAGCGGCTTGCTGTACAGATAGCCCTGACCCTCATGGCAACCTTGCGCAATGATGTAGGCCTCTTGCTCCAGCGTCTCCACGCCCTCGGCGATAACCTGCATGCCCAAACTCTTACCCAACTGAATGATCGCGCGCACGATGGTGGCGTCGTCTTCGTCGTCGAGCAGGTCTTGCACAAAGCTTTTGTCGATTTTGATCTTGTCCAGCGGCAAGCTCTTCAGGTAGCTCAGCGAGGAGTAGCCAGTACCGAAGTCGTCAATGGCGATCAGCGCGCCGGAGCGGCGCAGGCTGAGCAGGTGTTGGGCGGCGGTGGTGATGTCTTCCATCAGGCCGGTTTCGGTGACTTCCAACTCCAGGCTGCGCGGCGGTAGGCGGTACACCTGCATCAGGTTGTTCACCACACGCGGCAACTCGGCGTGGTGTAACTGCACGGTGGACAGGTTGATGGCCATGCGCAAATCGGTGAAGCCTTGGTCGTGCCATTCGCGCAGTTGACGGCAGGTTTGGTCGAGAATCCATTCGCCAATCGGGATGATGCTGCCGTTCTGTTCAGCCAGCGGAATAAAGGTGTCGGGCGGCACCAGGCCGTGTACCGGATGCTGCCAGCGCAGCAGGGCTTCGACGCCCACGATGCGGTGGTCGCGGTAGTCGACTTGCGGCTGGTAAACCAAGTGCAGTTGGCCTTGGGTAAGGGCTTCACGCAGGTCTTTTTCCAGCTCGCGGCGGCGGCGCATTTCGCTGTCGACGCTGGCGATATAGAACTGGTAGCGGTTGCGCGAACGGCTTTTGGCCAGGGTCATGGTTTGTTCGGCTTTTTGCAGCAGCTTCTCGGTGCTGTCGCCGTCTTCGGGGAACAGGGTGATGCCGATGGTGGCGCGCAGCATTACTTCCTGTTGGTCGAGCAAGAATGGTGCTTCCAAATCATCCAGCACAGCCTGGGCCAGCTCGGCGGCTTCGTAGGGTTGTTCGATGTCCGCCTGCACCAGCGCGAACTGGTCGCCACCTAAACGGGCGAGGGCGCCGAGGCGGCCGCTGTGGCTACGCAGGCGATCAGAGAGGGCCAGCAGCAACTGGTCACCAATCTGATAGCTGAACTGTTCGTTGATGCCTTTGAAGTCATCCAGGCCCACGCACAGCACCGCTACGCGACGTTGCAGGCGGCCGGCGTCGCCAAGAATCTGGTCGAGCTGGGTTTGCAATTGCTGGCGGTTGGGCAGGCCGGTGAGGAAGTCGTATTGCGCCATGCGCAGCAGGCTGTCTTCGGCTTCGCGTCTTAAGTGCGTGTTGCGTTCGATGGAGGAGAGCAACTGGTTGGCGGTGTTAATCCACAGCCCCAGCTCGTTCTTTTCATTGCCCTTGAGCATCGGCAGTTTGTGCTCGCTCGGGCGGTCGGGATTGATGTTGGTGAGGTGCTCAATAATCTTCGCCAGCGGCTTGGTCAGCAGCCAGTGGTAAACCAAATAAAGCACAAGGCCCATGGCCAGGGCGCGCAGTACACCGGAAACAAAAATGATCACTGAGCTGGTGATGAAGTCCTGGCCGTAGCGAGCGGTGTCCAGGGTGATGGCGAGGTCGCCGTAGTATTCGCTGTAGGGGCCGCGACCGACCAGTTGGGTGGTGAAGGTGGCTTCGTCGCCGAGAATGGGGTCGGTCAGCCAGCGGGTGGCTCGGACCATGGGTTCGCGAGATTTCTCGGCGAGCATCGGCTCGTTCGGATGGCCGATGGACGCCACGCGCACCGACTCATTCTGGAACAGGCCTTCGATAACTTGCATGCCCATTTCGCGGTCCAGGCTGTACACCGCCTGGGTGGAGGGATCGCGAAACATGTCGAGAATACGGTGGGCGTCATCGGCAATCGCTGAGCGCGTCTTGTAGACGTCGAACATGATTTGCGCGCAGCTCAACAGCACCCCGACCACTAGCGCCGATAACAGCACCACACGGAGCAGTTTCAGCGAAAGGCTGTGTTTGAGTTCCAGCTTCAAATGACCATTCCTTGTTCGAGACCACAGGCGTCATACCAGCAGAGTATTAGCAATCGTGAGGAAGCAGTCAAAGGGCCATCACGGTGGAAAATATCAAAGAGCGACGGCGGGCGGCCAGCGCTTTCTCAAACCGCAGCGCTGCGCTGGAACTGTGTCGGTCAGTGCTCATGACAACTTTAGACTGCTGAGCATTTTTCTCGCAGCCTGCGGCGCAGATTGCGATAAATGGCCCCTGTTCGTAAACCGCTGGGAAGCAGACTTTTAGCGTCGGTTAAAAAAGAGGAGGGTTTTTTTCGGTAGTTGTGACGGCTAGCGCTTGCTGAACCTTTGACTCAGAAGTTTCTTACCTGAATCAAGGACGGTTCCAGCTCGTAAGCATTGCCTTACAGGGCTTGGGGTGGGCTCTGATGAATCTATCTGACGGCGAGAAGGAGAATTTGGCTATCCGAGGCTTCCAGTGCAGCCCGCGGATTTTTCCTCCTTCACCGAACGCAGGTCAGAATCATGAGCCGTTTATCCAATCCACTGTTTCGTCGTTCGGCGCTTGCCGTCTGCTTATCCATTGGGGCTAGCGCAGCGGCTGAAACACAAAGCGTCGAAACATCCCTCTCCGCTGGTCGGTTAAACAGCAGCATCGAGCAAATGATTCAAAATTTGCCCGCCACCGCCGCAGGACAAAGCCAATCCCAGGCTATGCAGGAGCAAGTCCAAAAGACGATCGAGGCGCGTAGAAAACTGCTGACTACTTTGTATAAAGATCAGAGTTCTGCCTATCTCCCAGGCGCCAGTAGCCAGTGGATTATGCCTGGCGATCCTATTACGAGCTTTCCACTAATTGTCGGCGACAAGGGTTATCCGCTGGTGAGTGTCAGCACCCAGGGCGGCGGCCGCGCCATTGCGTATGGCATCAACCTGCTAAGGGCGTTGCCAAGCACTGCTCAGGACCACATTCCGCTGTTCAAGCGTGCTTTTCAGTGGCTGATCACCGGGTCAGCCGATGGCCGTGTAAACGACAATTTCAGGGTCAGCATCGTCGGTCCGAATGTCTCCGCTTCCCTGACTGGGCTGAAAGCGGCCGGTTTTACGGCGGTCAATGCCAATTGCAATGCGATCGTTGATGCCAGCTGTGCCAGCGGTGTTCAACTGCTGCTGATCGATAACGAAATCGCCAGTGACCCTCTGCTGTCCGAAAAGATCAAGGCGCTGATGGCGGCCGGCGTTCCTGTGCTGTATCTGAATGACGAAGGCAGCAGCTCGGCCTCCATGACGGGGCAGATTCTTCGCGGTTTGGGCCTTCAGCAAGGGCCAACTGGTGGCAACAGCTTTGACAATGATCAGGTACCAAGCGCGCGATCCTGGAGCCAGTCGGTCAACTTGGCTGCGCAGTATGGATTGCCGCAGCAAGTGCAGCCGATTTTGGAAGCGCGCAACAAGTTGCTGACCGATCTGTACAAGGATCAGAAATCCGTCTACCTGCCAGGGGCCGCTAGCCAGTGGATTATTCCTGGTTCCGTAGCCACCAGCTTTCCGTTGATTGTCGGTGACAAGGGTTACCCGCTGGTGAGCATCAGTACCCAAGGCGGTGGCCGCGCCATTGCGTATGGCATCAACCTGCTCAGGGCGTTACCAAGCACTGCCCAGGACCACATTCCGCTGTTCAAGCGTGCTTTTCAGTGGCTGATCACCGGTTCTGCTGATGGTCGTGTAAATGACAATTTCAGGGTCAGCATCGTCGGTCCGAATGTCTCCGCTTCCCTGACTGGGCTGAAAGCGGCCGGTTTTACGGCGGTCAATGCCAATTGCAATGCCATCCTTGATTCAAGCTGTGCCAGCGGTGTTCAACTGCTGCTGATCGATAACGAAATCGCCAGTGACCCTCTGCTGTCCGAAAAGATCAAGGCACTGATGGTGGCCGGAGTTCCTGTGCTGTATCTGAATGACGAGGGCAGCAGCTCGGCCTCCATGACAGGGCAGATTCTTCGCGGTTTGGGCCTTCAGCAAGGGCCAACCGGTGGCAACAGCTTTGACAATGATCAGGTATCGGGCGAGCGCGAATGGAGCCGGTCGGTCGAGCTGGCAACCCATTACGGCTTGCCGCGCAAGTTAACTGCTGAAGAAGCTCAGGCTGAGGCGGACGCCGCTGCAGCAGAGGCAGAAGCAGCTGCTGCGGCTGAGGCGGCTGCGGCAGAGGCGGCCGCGGCGGAAGCAGCGGCGGCGGCAGAAGCCGCTCAAGCGCAAGCAGAGGCAGCGCAAAACAACGCTATCGACGCTGCGCTGGTTAGCGGTGATGCCGCGCAACTGTCCAACAGCCAACTGGTGGCAAAGCGTTTGCTCAAACATATCGAAGTGGGCTTTACGGCGCGCAAGCAACTGCTTGAAGGTCTGTATGACGGCGTAAGCTCCACATATAACCCGGGCACTAACAGTCAGTTCGTGATTCCTGGCTCTCCGGATAACACCTTTCCGCTGATAATCGGCGACGGTGGCAACCCTCTGGCCAGCATCAGTCAGCAAAATGGCGGACGGGCAGTTGCTTATGGCAACAACCTGCTACGAGCGTTGCCGACTTCCGTTCCCGAGCACATGCCTTTGTTCAAGCGTGTTGTGCAGTGGCTGATTACCGGCAGCCCTCGGGGCACCGTACCTGAGAACTTCAATGTCAGCATCGTCGGGCCCAATGTCGCGGCAAGCCTTTCAGCGCTGCGTCTGGCAGGGTTTTCGCCGGTCAATGCAAACTGCAATGCGTTATCGGATGCGAGCTGTGCGGGACGCATCCACTTGCTGTTGCTGGACAACGCCGCCCGTGGCAATGGTCCTCTGCCCGAGCAGGTCCGGTCGGTGATGAAGGCCGGGGTGCCGATCATGTATCTCAACGACAATGGGTGGTCGACAAACGTTAGCAGGGGCGAGATCCTCGAAGGGCTTGGGCTTTTCGGAGGAGGCTACCCAGGTAACTATTTCCAGGGGGATTTGGTGCCGTCCACACGCACGGCGGCAGAGTCGATCCGCTTGGCGGCTACTTATGCGCAGGACCCGGATTTTATCAGGATGGTTGCCGAGGGTAGCTGGCCTACCGATCCCAACTGGTGGGACACCAACCTGCCAAGTGCGCGGGCGTTCTTTGCGCAGGTAAAAGGGGTGGCGGAAGCTATCAACCGTGTCAACACCAGCGGGCAAGATCTGTTTGCCACGTCCGGTACTACCGGTCTGCGACTGTGGACTCTATGGGCCGATACCGTGCGCAAGGGTATTAGTTACCCGATGGACAAGATTAAGAACCCGTCCAAATTCCAGGAAGCCTATGTCGCGGACAATTTGATTGCCTATGTACGCATCGCTGGCACGGCGCAGAAGGATCTGGGCACTTACGCTTCCGCCCGCCACGCGTCGATGCCTGCTTCCATTACGCAGGAGACCCTGACCGTTACCCTGCCGCAGGAAAGTGGTTTCACTGCCATTGGCCGTATGGCCGTGCCAGGAAAGCGCCTGCTCATTAGCGCCGAGACTGATGCGGGTACCTCATTGCAGGTTGGCTTCAAT
>NZ_JBBNAH010000481.1:0-2602 GCF_037994325.1 Pseudomonas sp. | reverse complement strand
GCTTTGTATTGGTTCAGATCGGTCCGGCCAGCGTGAATCACGCCACTGCGGTCGATCATAAAGATGTTTTCGATCTTGGCACCCATGCTCACCAGCAACTTCATGCAGGAGATAGCGGCAGCGCCAGCGCCCAGGCAAACAATCTTGGCTTCGGGCAGGGTTTTGCCGACGATTTCCAGGGCATTGAGCATGCCGGCAGCGGTCACAATCGCGGTGCCGTGCTGGTCGTCGTGGAATACCGGGATGTCGCACTGTTCGATCAGCGCGCGCTCGATCTCAAAGCACTCGGGGGCTTTGATGTCTTCCAGGTTGATACCACCAAAGGTGATGGAAATGCGTTTTACGGTATCGATAAAGGCTTGCGGGCTTTCGGAGTCGACTTCGATGTCGAATACGTCAATGCCGGCGAAACGCTTGAACAGCACGCCCTTGCCTTCCATTACCGGCTTGGATGCCAGCGGGCCGAGGTCACCCAACCCCAGAATGGCGGTACCGTCGGAAATCACTGCAACCAGGTTGCCTTTGCCGGTGTACTTGTAAGCCAACTCGGGGTCACGAGCGATTTCACGCACCGGTTCTGCCACGCCTGGGCTATACGCCAGGGACAGATCACGCGCAGTGGAAGTGGGTTTGGTCAGCTCGACACTCAGCTTCCCCGGACGAGGATGGGCGTGATATTCGAGAGCGGCAGTTTTCAAATCAGACATGGTGGCATTTCCGCTTTTTTATGCTGTTAAACAGACAGGCAGCGAGGATACGCAAGATGCAGGGCTCGAACAAGACTGACCAGTCAGGTCTGTCAAGGGCTCTAGCGTACGACTTTAAGCCAATCCCCAGGGGACGGCTCGCCGCTTGGATATAGATGATTGAGTAGGCGCAGACGGGACTCGGCGTTACCGGGCAGCGTACTGCCCTGAGCTAGCTTGGTCATGGTTTGCGCGCTTGTGGCACGCACCAGTTGCAGCCGGAGAGGTTGCGCTAGCTTACGCTCCTCAGCCCGCAGAGGTCGAAAACTATTGATCACTTTGAGGAAATTTTCGTCTTCGGTTTGCAGCGAAGCGGGCGCTTTTACGCTGGCGATAAAGACGTAAGCCGAGTTGCCCTTGTAAACCACCGCCACCCGTTTGGCCGGGCGCCCAGGAATAATCGCGGTATAGCCCTGTAAGCCAGACTGCTGCAACTCGCGCTCATCGGCCAGACTGCCGGAAACCTTGGAGCGGATAAATTGCTGCGGCGTCTGGCCCGGCTTCACTTTCTCCAGCACCACCGCGATAAACGCGTTTTCGTCAGTGCTATGGGCGATTACGGCATCCGGACGATTGAGCAGGGACCAACCGGGCGGCGCGCTGAAGGTGAAGTCCAGCTCCGCATGATAGAACTGCTGACCACGGCGAATGCCGGTGGCTTCGGAGTCGCCATAGGGCAGCCCCGCCAAGTGCTGCATAAACACATCACGCCCCACTTCTTGCTGGCCGGTGGCCAAGGCCCGCGCTGGGCCGACCACTTCCTGCAAGCGTTTGTCGTTGCCGGGGTGGGTGTCGAACACGCCGTGGTAGCTGGAAGTTGGCTCGGGCTTACCGGCTTTTCTGGCTTCGTCGCGGGCATAGTCGTCTTGGCTTTTCAGCACCTCAACCACTTCGATCATTGCTTGTGGGTCGTATCCGGCGCGCGCCAAGTACTGGGCGCCAAGGCCATCGGCCTGCAATTCCATATCGCGCCCGTAGCCACGCACAATGGTCGAGCCCAAGGCACTGGTGATATCAGCCGCTGCGCCGACGCCTGTGCCAATCGCTACCGCCTGGCCGAGAATGCCCCAGGCCTGGGACTGACTTTGCTGCTGCACGCTGTGCCGCGCCGTAACGTGCCCCACCTCATGACCGAGCACAGCCGCCAGCTCGGCCTCGGAGCTCAGGTAGGCAAGCAAGCCACGGTGGATATAGATGTAGCCGCCGGGCAAGGCGAAGGCGTTGATATCGGGGCTGTCGATAACGGTGAAGTGGTACGTCAGATTGCTACGGTGGCTGTGCTGAGCCACGCGTTCACCCACTTGCTGCACATAGGCTTGCAGCTTTTCATCGGGGTAACGCGGGTACTGCTTGGCGATTTCCTGGCTGTACTCGCGCCCGAGCTCAAGCTCTTGGCGCTCGCTCATGGTCACAAAGTTGCTTTCGCCTGTGGCGGGGTTTTGTGCACAGCCTTGCAACAGCGCAAGCAAGGCCAGCAGGGCAAACAGACGAAACTTCATGGCCGTACCTCCAGCATTGCCGGATGAGTCAGCGGCAACATCCAGCGCGCCTGCGCGGACTGAGCGTTGCCGCGCCGGCTGCGATCAATCACCCAGCCGCGCGCCTCAATGGTTTGCCCCTGCATGGCGCGCAATGCCTTCAGGTCAAAGTTCGCCAACGCCTTGCTAGACACCTGCAGCACCAGCGGGCCGTCGAGCTGCAACCACACACCACCACGATTCTGCTCGACCTTCATGACCCGTCCCTGAACCAAAGCAAACCCACTGTCGTTAAGTTGCTGCGCGTGTTGCAGCGGCGCCGCTCGCCATAAGCCTAGTCGCGCCGCGCGCGCACTGCGCTCGGCCTGCTGCTGGCAA
>NZ_JBBNAH010000480.1:0-1705 GCF_037994325.1 Pseudomonas sp. | reverse complement strand
GTAGAGCGGCAAGCGCTTGCCGCCTCTGGCAAGCCGGCGCCGCCTTACTCGCCGGCAAAAAGCCGATAAAGCCCAAGATAGAGCCCTGCGCCAAGTTGGCCCGTGATGTGCAATCAGCCCTGCACCTCCCAGCCATCGGCATGCCCTTATGACCAGCGTATCGAGCAACCTCTCGCTGCTGAGCTATATCAGCTCCATTTCCAAGTCCGAATCCAGCGACAGCACGCCATCGACCGGCACCGGTGGCAGCACCAGCACAGGCACCCACACCAGCGCCGAAGAAAGCAAAGACCCAATTGGCGACCTGCGTAGATATGCCGCCGCCATCGTCGCGCAATCCCGTGGTGGGCTGTTCAGTGCCTTGGCCGGGGTCGAGCAAAGCAGTGGTAGCCAGCCAGCGACGTCGAACGGTGGCGCCAGCAGCGCCATTCAACTGCCCGACGTGGCCAGCATGAGTCGCGACGATGCCTCCAGCCTGCTGCCGCAAGTGCAGAAGCTGATTGATAAGGGCATGGGTGATCAGGTGTCGGTAGCAGGCTTTAACGGCGACCAGCAGACCAGTTCGCTGGAGACCTACCGCGATTGGCTGTCGAGTAAGGCGGGAATCAGTATTTACGTGTGAGTCAAAAGCCCCCTTACCCCCAACTGCTCTCCCGCAAGTGGGAAAGGGGCGCTTAAGTACCGCTCGACGCCCCACCTCAATTCAGTCCCCTCGCCCTTTTGGGGAGAGGGTTAGGGTGAGGGGAGACTGCAGGCACAGTGGTTAAGGCCGCAACGGTTTACGCAGCGCCTGCCCTAACCACACCCCCGCCAGCGCCAGGCCGCCGCCGACCAGGTGATGCAGCCCCAGGGTTTCGCCCAAGAACCACATCGCCGCCACGGCCACCATCACCGGCATCAGGTTCATATACAAACTGGCCCGCGCCGGGCCCAGGCTTTGGATGCCTTTGATCCACAGCCACGGCGCGCCGATCGAAGCCAAGGTGCCGGCGTACAGCACCAGCGGCAAATTCTCGGCGGTGATCGGCGACGGTCCACTCAGAAAAAACCACGGGGTGAGAAACAGCAGCGCGCAACCGATCTGCACGTACAGCTGCACCCAGCGGCTCAGGTCGAAATTCCAGCGCCGCAGCAATACGCCATACAGCGCATTGGCGCTGACGGCGATCAGCATCAGCGCATCACCGGGCTTGAGCTGGAAGTCGACCAACGTCTGCGGCTGGCCGCCACTGATTAACCACAACACTCCGGCGAATGACACCACGCCGCCGAGCAGCGCGCCTTGGGTCAGGCGGTCGTCCGTGAGCACGGTGGAAAACAACGATGACAGCAGCGGCGACAGGGCGATAAGAATGCCCATATTGGTGGCGCTGGTAGTGTTCGCTGCGAAGTAGGCCAGGCCCTGATAAACCATCATGCCCAGTAAACCCAGCACAAACAGTTTGGGGAACAGCGCGCGCACTTGCTGACGCGCACGCCATACGCTGGGCAGCATAAACAGCGACAAGACGATAAAGGCCAAGGCCCAGCGGTAGAACGTAATGGATGGCGGCGTGATGCGCCCCGCGGCCATTTTGGTGACCAGCGTATTGCCGCTCCAGATCAGCACGGTGATCAGTGGGAATACGTGGTGCCAGCCCTGCTCTCTTCCCTGCTCGTTCATCGTTGCTCCCTTAACCGTTGGCTAAACCTTGAACAGCAACAG
>NZ_JBBNAH010000479.1:0-5335 GCF_037994325.1 Pseudomonas sp. | reverse complement strand
CAACAATCCAATGCCGCGTTGCTGACGCGATTGAAGGCTTTGGGAGGTCGGCATGCTGCTGGTGAGTGTGGTCAATATGCTGGTGGTTGTGGCGGCCGTGGTTATTCACTACGAGTGCCTGTTACGGCTGAACAACTTGCTGCCGCGTCTGAAGATCTGGCATCGGTTCCGCATCGTGTTTGGTGTGCTCGGTGCCATGGTGGCCCATGCCATTGAGGTGTGGTGTTTTGCTCTGGCGTATTTTGTGATGATCAAGCGCGGCGGCTGGGGCAATCTGGCGGGCAACTTTGATGGCACGCTGACCGACTGTGCGTACTTTTCCTTCACCACCTTTACCACCATTGGCTTTGGCGATATCGAGCCGGTGGGCCATTTGAAATACCTCACCGGTTTAGAGGCGCTGACAGGTCTGGTGTTGATCACCTGGACGGCGTCCTTTCTGTTCCTGGAAATGCAGCGTTACTGGAACATCAAATAAGCGCCGGTTTACGCCCGTATTGCACCTGCGCTTGCAAGTTGGCGAGGTCGAGAATTTCCATGACTCGGCCTTGGTAGGCGATCAAGCCCAGGTCGCGAAAACGCGCCAGGCTACGGCACACGGTTTCCAGGCGTAGCCCCAGGTAGGAGGCAATGTCCTCGCGGCTCATGCGCAGCAGGTAACCATGGGCCGAGTAGCCACGGCTGACAAAACGCTGCGACAGCCCAACCAGAAACGCGGCCAGACGCTCGTCGGCGTTGTGACAGCCCATCATCATCAGCATTTCGTGGTCGCGCACAATTTCGCGGCTAAGCATGCGATTCAGGTTGTGCTGTAACGAAGGAAACTCGCCGGCCAAGCGTTCCAGGCGGCTGAAAGAGATCGGGCACACTTCGCTGTCTTCCAAGGCAAAGGCGCTACAGGCATGGCGCTCGGTGCTGATGGCGTCCAGCCCGAGAATGTCGCCAGACATCAAAAAGCCGGTGACCTGGCCGCGCCCGTCGGCGCTGACCAAGGTGGTTTTGAACGAACCAAAGCGCACGGCGTAGAGGTTTTGCAAGGGGTCGCCGGCGTGAAACAAGCCGGCGCCTTTCTTCACCCGAATACGCTGGGAAATCAGGGTATCCAAACGCGCGGTTTCATCTTTGGAAAAGCCTACGGGCAAACACAGGCTATTCACCGCGCAGGTGGTGCAGGCCGTCGCCAACGGGTGCACATGGATAGGAATGGCCGGTGCGGCTGACGTGAGAACGGTGTTAACGGGAGCCAAAACGGTTTGCATAGTGAAGCCTCAACACGCGACGGTTAATGTACGAGCCACGGAGTTTCAGGCACTTACACCCGATCGTTTGACCGGTAGTTTCCCACTGCGAAATTCGGGCTTGGGCTCCTGGCGTGGCAGGAGCGGCAAGGAATGCGGTGCGGCAATGCGCTGGCGCAACTGGCGGACAAAAGCCTGTGCCTGCGCGTCGGAGCCAAAGGGCACCACATAACCATCTAGGCGCACCATACAGGGCTGGTCGGCTTTGCTGTGACTTATCGCAATCAACATACAAATGCCCTCCTCGATCAGGGTGTAATCGCCACTTTCAACACGCCATCGCGCTGATGGGCGAACAGCTCGTATGCCGCTTCAATGTCATCCAGCTTGAAACGGTGGGTGACCAGCGGTTTAAGGTCAACGCTGCCACTGGCGACCACCGCCATCAGCCGGCGCATACGTTCTTTACCGCCTGGGCATAGGGTGCTGACAATGCTGTAGTCGCCCAGGCCGGCGGCAAAGGCGTTGAGCGGAATGGTCAGGTCGCTGGAGTACACGCCCAAGCTCGACAGTGTGCCGCCCGGGCGTAATACCCGCAGTGCCCATTCAAAGGTGGTTTGCGTGCCCAGGGCCTCAATGGCGACATCCACGCCGCGCCCGCCAGTGATGGCCATAATCTGCGCCACCACGTCGCCCTGCTTAAAATCCACCACATGGCTGGCGCCCATGCTGCGCGCCACGGTCATACGCGCGGCTACGGTGTCGACGCCAATAATGGTGGTGGCGCCCTTCAACCGCGCACCGGCGACCGCACACAGGCCAATCGGCCCGAGGGCGAACACCGCCACGGTGTCGCCGATTTTCACGTCACCACGCTCGGCGCCGCTAAAGCCGGTGGACATAATGTCCGGGCACATCAATACCTGCTCGTCAGTCAGGTGGTCGGGAATGGCGCAGAGATTGGCCATGGCATCCGGCACGCGCAGGTATTCAGCCTGGCTACCATCAATCAGATTACCGAACTTCCAGCCGCCGGTAGCGCGAAAGCCGTGGGGCGTGTCCGGGCCGTCTTGCGAGCCGCAGCCACACAGGCACGCAAAGCTGTGGCCGCTGGGGGTGATGGCGCCAGCAATAACTCGCTGACCTTCGTGGAACCCCTTGACCTCAGCACCCAGTTTTTCAATGACGCCCACTGGTTCATGGCCAATGGTCAGGCCTTTGGCTACCGGGTATTCGCCGCGCAGGATATGCACATCGGTGCCGCATAGGGTGGTGGTGGTGATGCGGATCAGGGCGTCCAGCGGGCCGATATCGGGGATCGGTTTGTCGGCCAGCACGATGCGGTTTTTCTCGACGAAAACAGCGGCTTTCATAAGCGGCATGGCATCTGCTCCAGGGTAAGGCGTGCGTAAGATTGTTCCTACAAACGTGTAGGGATGTTGATCGAGATCAAGCTAAGGGCACCACTGCCCGCGCCACTGCAAAGCCCTGCCGACTTTTGCCGAGCTCAAGCGGTTTTGATATCAATCAAATTTGCCGCGCTATGCGGCTCGCACACTGCCCTCACCAACGGCTTAGGCCCTGCCCGCTTTTGCCTATGCCAGTTTTTATCTCGTGAGGTGCCCCATGTCTGCCCAACACGTAACTACGCCCCATCGCCTGCTGCTGATCGCCCCACCGGTGCTGGAAAAAAATCTGGCGTTTGACCGCGCCATGCTGCTGGCCAAAGCCAAAGGTGCAGCCCTGCATATTGTCGCGTTCGATTATTTAGAAGGCTTGGCCACCGCAGGCCTGGTTAATGAACAGGCCTTGCAGATGCTGCAAACCGAGTATGTGGAGCGCCATCGCCGTTGGCTGCAAGCCCAGGCCGCGACCATGCGCCAGCTCGGCGTCGAGGTGACCGTTGAGGTGCAATGGGTCAAAGACCCGCTGCCGGAAATACTCGCCCATGTAGAAGAAATGCCCGCCGCCCTGCTGATCAAAGCGGTCGACCATGTATCAATGCTCAAGCGTGCGTTTTTCACCCCGCTAGACCTGCACCTGGCGCGCCAATGCCAGACACCGGTGCACTTTGTGGTCAGCGCCGATCACCCGCTGCCACGGCGCATCATGGCGGCCGTTGACCCGTTCGATGCCAGCTGCGACCAGCAGGAGTTCAACGAGCAGATCATCTACGAAGCGTTAAAGTTGGGCATGCAGTGCAAAGCCGATGTACACCTGGTGTACGCCTATGACTTATCGGCGCTGGCCGGCACCGATAGCGGCTTTGCCAGCAGCGCGCTGTTGTCGGCATCGGTGTACACCCAGCAGTTCTATGAGGCCCAGCTTGAGGCCTTGAATACCTTGGCCGAGCGCAACGGCATTCCCCTGGCCAACCGCCATATGGTGTTGGGCAGCCCAGGCCGGGCGCTGAGTGCCTTTGCCGAAGAACAGCAGATCGACGTGATCGTAATGGGCCGTATCCACCGTCACGGGCTGCTAAAACTGTTGGGCAGCACGGCCGACCACCTGCTCTACAGCATGCCCAGCAGTGTGTTGATGCTGCCGTTTGTCGCGCATTGATAGCCTGTCGCTATAGACCCCGTTAACACACCTTCATAACCACTTAAGGTTGGCCTCGGCATACTGCGCCCGGGGCCGCTTTAATCCTTTTTAAGCCGTTGCGACGTCGTTAACAGGAGCCTCTATTCGCTATGCCGGCTATCGGCCATAGTGCCTGCTGCCGCTGCGCAGTCTCTGTCTCTGCTTTTGCGCTCAGGAAACACCGCTATGTCACTAACTTCTAATAATGAACGCATAAAAATCGACGTCGATAAGCTGCGCATCGGCATGTACGTGGTGGAGCTGGACCGCCCCTGGAGTGAAACCGCCTTTCTATTTCAGGGTTTCTTGCTGCAAACCACCCATGAACTGCGGGCCGTGCAGGCGGCCTGTGACTTTGTATGGGTCGATGGCCAACGCTCCCATAGCGCCGAGGAATGGGTGCTGGCGCAGGCCACCGCGGCGGTGCCCGAGCGAGCCAAAATCCGCAAAGTGGATTTTTTTCAGGAGCTGACCACGGCATTACCGGCCTGGAATGCTGCCCATGAGGAGTCGCTGCGTATTCTTAACGCCGTGCATTTGGGCGTGCAGATTGATATCGCGGCAGTTAAAGCGGTGGTCAAGGAGTGCGTAGACAGCATTCTGCGCAATCCCGCTGCCCTACTGTGGCTGGCGCGGATCAAAAACAGCGATCTGTATACCGCCGAACACTCCTTACGCGTGGCCATCTTTGCCATCGCCTTGGGCCGCGAACTGGGCATGCTGCCGTTGCAGTTGGAGGAGATCGGCGTGTGCGGCATGCTGCACGACATCGGCAAAATGAAAGTGCCCAGCGAAATCCTCAATAAGCCCGGTGCGCTCACCCCGGACGAATTGGTGATTATGAAGGCCCACGCAGACCATGGTCGGCGCCTGCTCTTGAGCCACCAGCAGGTCACGGCGGCGACGGTAGATGTGGCCTATGCCCACCATGAACGTTTGGACGGCAATGGCTACCCACGTGGCCTGGACGCCAGCCGCATTCCCTATAGCGCGAAAATTATCGCCGTGGTCGATGCCTACGACGCCATTAACAGCGACCGCATCTACAGCAAGGGCAAGTCCAGTCTGGAGTCGTTACGTATTCTGTTTGATTGCGCCGGCAGCCAGTTCGATGAAGACATCGTTGGCACCTTTATTCGCCTGATCGGCATCTACCCGCCCGGCGAAATCGTTGAGCTAAGTAACGGCGAGGTCGGCATCATTATTGGCTGCCCACCCGACAGCAAACTCAAACCGCGCGTACTGGTGGTGCTCGACGCCGACAAACAGCCGTGCCGCGAGCGCGTGGTCGATATGGCGCGCAACCCCAAAGACTACGAAGGCCGCGCCTTACGCGTGCGCGCGGTGGAGTGCTCTGGCACCTACGGTATTGATATCGAGCACTACCGCAAAAAAGGTTTGATCATTCCCTGAGCACGGGCTGACTCAGGCAGCAAAAAACCGACGCCGCGCAGGGACTGAACTAGGCTAAAGCCGTCTCCCCAGCTCCTCAAGGATGGAGTGGCTATGTTTTC
>NZ_JBBNAH010000478.1:0-24046 GCF_037994325.1 Pseudomonas sp. | reverse complement strand
AAACAAAGGCCAGCACCAACAGGACCATCGCGGCTTTAGACATGGCATTTATCCTCAAACTCAGACAGACAAAAACTAACCCGACCTTTATGACAACCAAGCGCTCAAAGCACCTGACATCCGTCGGTATGCAAAATTACCAAGGCAACGTGAAGTCAGAACACCCAACGCTGGTTTTCTGGTTTTGGTACGTGGGCGTTTTCGGCGTCATCGCTGACGTTTTGCCATTGCGCGCCACGCAGTACGTCACCAACAGGCGCGGCCTGGTTGCTGGCCATTTGCGGCTCTGGCTGCATAAACGGGCTTTCGGCCCACTGCGGCTCGGTCAGCGGCTTATTGAGCATTTGCGCGTGGCTGGCTTTGGTCACTGACTGGACGACGACAGCTTCGGGGGCAGACGTGGTAGCGGCAGCATAAGCACCAGCAACAACCACAGCAGCGGCGCTAAGCAGGTTCAGTACAGTGTTCATGGCGGCGACTCCATCGCAGATCAGATTTCTTATCTCTGAAATTGCAGGTGCCGTGCCAACAAATTTATTTAAAAAAACCCTTATAAATCAATATCTTAAAAAACAAATCGAAGCGGCCTGGTTGCACATTGCACGACCGCTTATACCCGCCCGTTTTGGCGTCTAAGCGAAACGGCGTTTAGCTGGTAGCAACGCTGTGCGATTGCAGCGGCAGGTAGACGCGAAATAGCGAGCCCTCCCCTGGGCGGCTCTCCACCTCAATCGTGCCCTGGTGCGAGGCAACGATCTGCTCGGTGATATACAGGCCCAACCCCAAGCCCTGGGTCACCTCATTGGAGGAAACGCGCTCGAATTGCTGAAAGATGCGCGCCAGGTCTGTGGTACCAATACCGATGCCATGATCCTGCACCTCAATGCAGGCGCCCTCGGGCGTGGCCCGCACACGCAGCTCGACCGGCTTTTTCGCGCCGTAGCGCAGGGCGTTGGTCAGTAGGTTAACCACCACCTGCTCGATACGGAATTCGTCCCACAGGCCGCTCACCGGTTCGGCAGCACTCAAGGAGACTTCACAACCGGCCGCGGCGATCTGGGCGCTGTAGTTTTCCAGCACTCTGCCCACCAGGTCGGAGAGGTCGAAACGGGTGGGGCGAATGGACAGCTTGCCGGTGCG
Organism: Pseudomonas sp.; assembly: GCF_037994325.1. Classification (GTDB taxonomy): domain Bacteria; phylum Pseudomonadota; class Gammaproteobacteria; order Pseudomonadales; family Pseudomonadaceae; genus Aquipseudomonas. Next base: position 22,906 of record NZ_JBBNAH010000478.1, on the reverse strand, counting down.
AATACGCGACACGTCGAGCATGTCCTCAATCAGGCGCACCAAGCTATTGATCTGGCGCTCATCGCGCTCGGTCATGGCTTTGAGCTTGTCGGGAGTAAAAGCCGCTGTATCGCCTTTGGTAAGGCGCAGCTTGCGCAGTTGGGTTTCCAGCACCAGGCCATTAAGGGGGGTGCGCAGCTCGTGGGAGACGATGGACATAAAGTCGTCACGCATGCGCACGGCGCGGTGCAGTTCGTCCTGAGCGGTGCGCAGCTCGCTGAGCAGAATCTCCTGCTCCTTGCGGCCTTTTTCCAGGGCGATCACTTGTTCGTTGATGGCCTGGCGTTGGCGGAACAGTTCAACGAAAACCGTCACCTTGCTTTGTACCGCCTGGATATCCAGCGGCTTTTGCAGAAAGTCGACGGCACCGCTTTCGTAGCCGGTAAAGGCGTAGTTCATCTCACGCCCGGCAGCGCTAACAAAAACAATGGGGATGTGCTTGGTTTTTTCCGTGCCGCGCATCAGCTCGGCCAGTTCAAAGCCGTTCATATCGGGCATCTGCACATCAAGAATGGCCAGGGCAAATTCGTGCTGCAAGAGCAGCCCCAGTGCCTCTTCACCCGAGGTGGCTTGGAACACTTGACGGCCCTCACCACGGATCAACGCGTCGAGGGCCAACAGGTTTTCCGGCAGGTCGTCGACGATCAGCAGTTTGGCTTCGGTGGTGTTTAGCATGAGCTTCTATTCAACTCCGCGAGCAACGCCTGGATGCCAGTTAGCGGTAACACAAAATCAGCGCGATGCAGCGCCAACGCGGCTTCGGGCATGGTAGGCACCTGGGCGTCCGTAGGGTCTTGCACGACGGTCAGACCGCCACTGTGGTGGATGGTTGCTAATCCTTTTGCGCCGTCCTCGTTGGCGCCGGTGAGCAAAATACCCAGCAGCGCAGTGCCATAAACATCGGCAGCAGTTTCAAATAAAACGTCGATGGAGGGCCGGGAAAAATGCAGCGGTTCTTCCCGGCTCAGGGAGAAGCTGCGGTCCAACTCGATTAACAGGTGGTAACCCGACGCGGCAAAGTACAGCGTGCCGCCTTGCAGGGTTTCTTTGTCGTCGGCTTCCTTTACGCGAATGCCCAGGCGCTGCTGGAACACTTCGGCCAACTGGCTACGGCGATCATCAGGCAGGTGCAGCACCGTAATGATCGGCAGGCGAAAGTCGGCGCCTAAACCGGAAAAAATTTGCAGCAACGCCTGTACACCGCCGGCCGACGCGCCCACCACCACAGCTTCCAGCGCACTGACGCGGGTTTGCAGCAGGTTGTCGAGGGTGCCGGTGTTCATGCTTTACGAAAGATCCGTTCGTGTTTTACCAGGGGTTCAAAGCGCTTGGCGTAGCTGGAAAAATCCAGGCTTTCCTTGCTGCCCAAACCGAGAAAGCCACGGTGGCAGAGCGATTCGTGGAACAGGCCGACCGCGCGGTCTTGCAGGGTTTTGTTGAAGTAGATAAGCACGTTGCGGCACGAGATCAGCTGGGTTTCAGAAAACACGCTGTCAGTGGCCAAGCTGTGATCGGCAAAAGTCACGTTCTCGCACAGTGACTTGTCGAACAGCGCGCCTTCATAGGCGGCCGTGTAGTAGTCAGAGAATGCTCGCTGGCCGCCGGCCTTCTGGTAGTTCTCGGTGTAGGTGCGGATATTTTCCAGGGAGAAAATGCCGCGTTCGGCTTTTTCCAGGGAGCGTGGGTTGATATCCGTGGCATAGATAATCGAGCGTTCCAGCAGGCCCTCTTCCTTGAGCAGGATAGCCAGCGAATACACCTCCTCCCCCGTGCTACAGCCGGCCACCCAGACCTTTACCGACGGGTAGGTTTTCAGCAACGGCACCACTTGCTGGCGCAGCGCCAGGTAGTAGCTGGGGTCGCGAAACATCTCGCTCACGGGAATGGTCAGGTACTGCAACAACTGCATAAACGCGCTGGGCTCGTGCAGGATGCGCTCCTGCAACGCCGTGATGGTATTGCAGTTGAACTGCTGCAACGCGTGCTTTACCCGGCGCTTGAACGACGCGCCGCTGTAGTCACGAAAGTCGTAGTTGTACTTGAGGTAGATGGCCTCGATCAGCAGGCGCAGCTCGATCTCTATGTCGCGGTCAGGTGGCATCAAATCCGTTCCAGTTTGGGCATCCATACGCGGATCAGCGAGAACAGCCGGTCCAAATCAATGGGCTTGGCCAGGTAGTCATTGGCACCGGCCTGCAGACAGCGGTCCTGGTCGTCTTTCATCGCTTTGGCGGTCACGGCAATCACCGGCAGCTTGCGCCAGCGCGGGTTCTTGCGAATTTCCGCGGTGGCTTCGTAGCCGTCCATTTCCGGCATCATCACGTCCATTAGCACCAGGTCGATATCTTCGACCTCTTCCAGCTTAGTCAAGGCTTCGCGGCCGTTGCGAGCCACTTCCACCACCGCACCTTTATGCTCCAAGGCGCTGGTAAGGGCGAAGATGTTACGCACGTCATCGTCCACCAGCAGGATGCGCCGACCTTCAAATACCTTGTCGCGGTTACGCGCCGTTTTCAGCATGTTTTGCCGCTCGCTGGACAACTGCGACTCGACTTTGTGCAGGAACAGGGTCACTTCATCGAGCAGGCGTTCGGGTGAGCGCGCACCTTTAATGATGATTGAGCGTGAGTACTTCATCAGCTCGATTTCTTCATCACGGGTCAGGTTGCGCCCGGTGTAAACGATCACCGGCGGGAAGGAGCAGATGTCTTCGTCCGACATGCGCTTGAGCAGATCATTGCCGCGCATATCCGGCAGCTTGAGGTCGATGATCATGCAGTCGTACACATTGCTGCGCAGCAGCTCCAACGCTTGCCCGCCAAACTCAACGGCGGTGATTTCGATGTCGTCGTCACCAATCAAACGGGCAATGCTGTCGCGTTGCAGGGCATCGTCTTCGACCAGCAGCACGCGCTTAACCCGCTGCGCCAGCTTGGCCTCAAGCTTGGCAAACACGCCTTTGAGGTGCTCACGGGTAGTGGGTTTTACCGCGTAGCCGATGGCGCCCAGTTGCAGGGCGGCTTCCATGCGGTCTTCGACGGAAATCACATGCACGGGAATATGCCGGGTCAGTGGGTTCTCTTTCAGGCGTTGCAACACGGTCAGGCCGGAGGCATCGGGCAGGCGCATATCCAGCAGAATGGCGTCCGGTATATGCGTGGCGGCCAGCTCCAGACCGTTGTCGGCGCCATGGGCGACCAGGCAGCTGTATTTCAACTCGTGGGCCAGGTCGAAGAGGATCTGCGCAAAGTTGGGCTCGTCTTCGATCACCAAAATGCTGCGCCCGCCGCGGTCCATGCGTTCACGGTCGTCGGCGAACTGAGCCACCACAGGCGCCGCCAAACCACTGGCCACGGGCACCGGCGTCGTTGCTTGAATAGCCGCTGCGACCGGGTCGGGGGCCACGACAGAGCTGGCGCTCTGGGTCACCACCTCTTCATAGGCCTGCGGCAGTACCAGGGTAAAGGTGCTGCCCTTGCCTGGCGCGCTGACCACATGGATAGAGCCGCCCAGCAAGGTGGCCAGGTCGCGGGAAATCGACAGGCCCAGGCCGGTGCCGCCGTAGCGGCGGTTGGTGGTGCCATCGGCCTGGCGGAAGGCCTCGAAAATATAGTCTTGTTGGTCTTGGCGAATGCCGATGCCGGTGTCGGTCACGGCAAAGGCCACGCGGCCATCGGCCTGGCGAGAAATACTCAGGGTGACCTGGCCTTGCTCGGTGAACTTGATGGCATTGGAGAGCAGATTTTTCAGAATCTGCTCAACGCGCTGCTGGTCGGTATACAGGGTGGCGGGCACGCTGGGTTGCAGGTCGATGCTAAAGCCCAGGCTCTTCTCCCCGGCCACCGGTTGGAACACCGTACGCAAGGTTTCCACCAGGCGATTGACCGGCATGTTTTGCGGGCGTACGTCGAGCTTGCCAGCCTCGACTTTGGAGATGTCGAGGATGTCGTTGATCAACAGCAGCAGGTCGTTGCCGGCGGAGTAGATCGAGTCGGCGAACTTCACTTGCTCGGCGGTGAGGTTACCGTCGGGGTTGTCGCCTAGCAGCTTGGCCAGAATCAGCGAGCTATTGAGCGGCGTGCGCAACTCGTGGCTCATGTTGGCGAGGAATTCCGACTTGTACAGGCTGGCGCGTTGCAGTTCCTGGGCGCGCTCTTCCAGCTCGCGCTGGGCAACGCCGAGGGCGTTGTTTTTCTCGTCGAGCGTGTCGCGCTGGTCTTCCAGGCGCTGGGCCTGTTCGGCCAGTTGTTCGTTGGTCTGCTCCAGTTCGGCCTGCTGGGTTTCCAAGTGAGCCTGGGACTCTTTGAGCACCCGCGATTGTTCTTCGAGTTCTTCGTTGGCGGTGCGCAGTTCTTCTTGCTGCACTTGCAGCTCTTCGTTGAGCTGCTGGGTTTCGGCCAGCACGTCTTGCAGGCGCTGACGGTAATGGGCGGCGTCGATAGAGGTGCCGATATTGGCGCTGACCAGTTCGAGGAATTCCAGGTCGGTGTCGGTGATCGGGCGCAGAAAGGCCAGCTCCAATACACCGTTAACCTGGTTTTCATTGCTGATCGGCAGCACCACGATATTCAGCTGCGAGGTGCTACCCAGGCCCGAGGCTACGCTGAGGTAGGCGTGGGGCAGGTTGTCCAGGCGGATTAGGCGGCGTTCCTGCACGGCCTGGCCGACCATGCTGTCGTTGCCGGAAAAACGCTGCTCGGTGTTTTCTTGGTCCGCAGCAAAGCCAAAGGTGGCCACGCGCTCCACCCCGCCGACTGGGTCGCGCACGTAGAACGCGGCCACGCTGACACCGAGGTAACTGGCCAATTGGCTAAGCACCGCTTGGCCCAGTTGTGAGAGGGTCTTTTGCCCCAACACTTGCTCGGCCAACAAGCTTTGGCCATTGCGCAGCCAGGCCTTCTGCTGAATCACTGCGGCACTACGTTGCTGCTCAAGCAATGAATTCGAATAGTTATTCGACAATCCCAACAGTTCCCGCCGGCCAACAAACGCCAGAATGCCGCTGACTGCCAGGCTGAACAGCAGGTACAGGGCGATGGTGAGCACCACGGTGTTATTGGCTTCGTTGTTACGCTGGAAGCGCAGTTGCTGCTCGCTGGCAATAATTTCGTCGAAACCTTTGCGGATTTCGTCAGTCAGTTCTTTGCCACGGCCGCTGGAAATCACGCCCTGGTAGTCGTTGCCGCTACGGCGGCTTTCGATCACCGCGTCAGCAAATTTGGCCCATTGTTGCTGCAGGGCTTCGATGCGGCGGAAACGGTCGACTTGGCCAGGGTTGTCTTTGACCAGCTCTTTTAGCGCTTGCAGCTCGGAAGCAATGCGCGGACGGGCCACTTCAAAAGGCGAAAGGAATTTTTCATCGCCGGTGATCAGGTAACCGCGCATGCCGGTCTCCTGATCGATAGTCAGGCGGTAGGCATCGTTGGTATTACCGATAACCCGGTCGGTGTGTTCCACCCACTGCAAGACGTTGAGCAAGTAGTACACCAGGCCGATAAAGAACACCGCGCTGAGCACGCCCATGCCCAAGGGCAAAGCAACGTTGCGGCTTAAGATGCGGCGAAAGCCTTGTTCATTAATGGCGGTAGAGGTGGGCATCTGCGTTCCCTGGGTAAAAATTCACGATTCTGCCGTAAAGGCCTGGAAATGTGCATGGTTATTCCTACAAACGCCGAAGAAACACCGTTTCACCGTAGCCCGCGCTCCAGGCCACAGGTACTCTTGCGCACGTTTGCGCGCCCGGCAGCAAACACCGGGCCAGAGACTTGGTCAACGGCGCAGCCAAGCAGTTGCAACTTTATTTTCACCCTTTAATTCGCACCCAGCTCGAGACAGGCACATGCCCGACAACACGCTAGAAAGCCCAGCAAAAACCATCCTCTTGGTCGAGGACGACGACGTGGTGCGCATGCTCACCGTGGAGGTGTTGGAGGAGCTGGATTATCAGGTGTTACAGGCCGAGAACGGTACGGATGCCATGACCATCATTAATAGCGATCAGCACCTTGATCTGCTGATGAGCGATATCGGCCTGCCCGGCATGAGCGGGCAACAACTGATGGCCGCCGCGCGCGAAGTACGCCCAGACCTGCCAGTGCTATTTGCCAGTGGCTATGCCGCACAGGACTACCCGACCAGCGCCAGCGGCGCGAAGGTCGCGACCATTACCAAGCCGTTTAGCCTTGATCTGCTGCGCACGACGGTTGCCGGGATGTTGGCTTGATCCCATCACCCCCACCGACCATCCTCGTCCCCGCGTAGGCGGGGCCGCAGAATCTTGGCGTTGGTTACTCACCCGAACCAGCCTGGATTGCGAATCGCCGAACCGCCATCTACACGCAAAAAGCTCGGTACGCCGCAAGCGGCGACCACTACTTCGGCTTATTCATCTGATTGAGCACCACCAATAGCGCTGCGGTTTGCGCATCCGGCGTGCCGTCAAAGCGGTGCGGGCGGTAGTGCATCTGGAACGCGGCAAGCACATGGCGGGTCGCCACGTCCAACTCGCCATTCTGCGGCGTGGCATAGCCGACCTTGGCCAGTTGCTGTTGGTACCAGCTAATCGACGGCAAGTGTTGCTCGAACGCCACTTGCGCTTCGCTTACCGACTTGGCGTCTGGCCATAGCCCAAAGCCCGCGGCGGCTAGGCGCTGCCAAGGGAATAGCGGGCCCGGGTCCAGTTTGCGCAGCGGGGCAATATCGCTATGGCCAATCACGTGGCGCGGCTCGATATGGTTGCGCGCGGTGATGTCTTTAAGCAGCGCGATCAACGCTTGAATCTGCACCTCACTGAACGGATACCACACGCGCCCTTGCGGGGTTTCGTCGTAGCCTGGGTTGACCAGCTCGATACCAATGGAGGTGGAATTCAGCCAGGTGCGCCCTTCCCACTCGCTTTCACCGGCATGCCAGGCGCGTTTGCGCTCGTCCACCAGTTGGTAAATGGTGGCCGGGCCGGCGTCGATCAGGTAGTGGCTGCTGACCTCGCCTTTGGTGAGCAACTGCAAAGAGCGCTCAAGGCCGGTGGAGGTGTAATGCAGGATGACGTATTGCACTCGCTCATCCTGGTTTTGCGAAGGATGGCTGGTGTCGATACGCAGGCCAGTGCAGCCAAGCAACGTTGAAAGGAGGACGACTAAAAGCAGGTTCTTCATCGGAAATCGCGAATGGGCTCTGGTTAAGACGGGCTGGCTAGTTGCCACTTCAGCGGCGCCCTCGGTATAACGGTCGCTAGTTTAGTGCTTTGCGAGCGGCGCTGCCTGCTGGATATACCCAGTGCCAGTTTTCCGCCGACCAAAAGCGCCAGACAAGCGGCGTTATGGATAAAAAACGCCCACCTATATTTAGCTGCAGGCCCGCCTTGGGCGCTCTTTATATGCCGCCAAGCACTGACAAGGAAATCATGCATGCGCCGCTCTTTATTGTGGTTCAAACACGACCTGCGTTTGGACGACCACCCCGCGTTACACGCCGCGGCCAGCGCCGAACGGATGCTGCCAGTCTACGTGCTCGACCCCAAGTTGCTGCAACAAGGCCCGCTCGGCTCACGCCAACTGGGCGTGCATCGGGCGCGTTTTCTGCTGGAAAGTTTGCTCGCGCTGGACAGCGCACTGCGTGCACGTGGCTCGCACCTACTGGTGGTGCAGGGCCAACCTGAACACATCTTGCCGCTGCTGGCTGAGCGTCTGGATATCAGCGAAGTGGTCACCCATGAAGAGATCGCGCCCCAGGCCCTGGGTGAAATCGCCCGCCTGCGCGCCAAACTCGGTGAGGTCGCGCTACGAGAAGTGCCGGGCCATGGCCTGTTGCAAGCCAGCGAGTTACCGTGTGCCGTCGAACAACTACCGGCGGTGTACCGCGACTTTTGTGCGGTGATGGAGGAACGCCTGGTGGTGTTCCAACCGCTCGCCGCGCCAGAGCGTTTGCCGGCGATTCCGGAAGCGGCCGTAGAACTGCTGATGCCGCCACCGACTTTGTCCCATTTAGGCCTGGGCGAGCCTATTTATGTCGCCGACAGCGCCTTCCCGTTTTCCGGTGGCGAAGTGGCCGCCCAAGGTCGCCTGCGCGATTACCTATGGGACAGCCAGGGCGTGCGCCAATACGCGACGGCGCTCGACAGTCTGATCGGCACCGAATACTCCTCGAAACTTTCGCCTTGGTTGGCCAACGGCTGCCTGTCGGTGCGCCGCGTGGTGGCCGACCTACGCCGCCACGAAGCGCAGTACGGCCGCAACGATTCCACCCAGGAACTCTGGCGCGCCGTGCTATGGCGCGAGTTCTTCCGCTGGACCCTGGTGCGCCGCGGCGAAGCGCTGTTCCAAGCCGGCGGCCTGAAAGCCACGCAACAAGCACCAACAGCGGTGGATGAACGTTTTCTGCACTGGACCCAAGGCCGCACCGGCATGCCGCTGGTGGACGCCTGCATGCGCGAGCTGGCCGCCACCGGCTTTATCAGCAAGCGCGGCCGGCAGGTAGTGGCCAGTTATTTGGTCAACGAACTGCGCCAAGACTGGCGCCACGGCGCCGCCTGGTTTGAAGAGCATTTGTTGGACTATGAAGCGGCGAGCAACTGGGGCAACTGGGCGTACCTTACCGGCATCGCCTGCGACCCGGTGCGCAGCCAGGCGCTCAACCCCCTGCTGCAAGCGCGACGCTTTGACCCGCAAGCGGCCTACGTCAGCCTGTGGCTGAGCGAGCTACGCGCCCTGCCCCAGCACTTACGGCATACGCCGTTTATTCTCTCGCACCTGCAACTCAATGCCCTGAACTACCCGCGTTTGGAGCATGTGCCTGAGAGTTGGCAACCGTATTTGCCGGATGTTGCGTAAAAGGGCCCGCCCTCACCCCCAGCCCCTCTCCCGCAAGCGGGCGAGGGGAGCTAAACGGCACTCGGCTTAGAAGCGTGGCTAGGCGCCAACGCTGATCCAGTCCCCTCGCCCATTGGGGGAGAGGGTTAGCGGATGGCGTACGCACATCCCCCGAACCAGAACCGCGCTTAAACCGCTACCGGCGCCGCAATATGCGGATGCGCTTGGTAGTTTTGCAGTTCGAAGTCTTCGAATTTGAAGGCAAACAAGTCCTTCACCTCCGGGTTGAGCTTCATGGTTGGCAGCGGCAACGGCTCGCGGGTCAGTTGCAGGTCGGCCTGTTCCAGGTGGTTGGCGTACAGGTGGCAGTCGCCGCCGGTCCAGATAAATTCACCCGGTTGCAGGTCGCAGACCTGAGCCACCATCAAGGTCAGCAGCGCGTAGCTGGCGATATTGAAAGGCACACCCAGAAAGATGTCGGCCGAGCGTTGGTACAACTGGCAGCTCAGCTTGCCGTCGGCGACATAGAACTGGAACAGCGCGTGACACGGCGGCAGGGCCATCTGCTCGACCAGCGCCGGGTTCCACGCCGAGACCATCAGGCGGCGTGAGTCGGGATTCTTTTTAATCATGTCGATCAGCTTGCTGATCTGGTCAACCGACTCACCATTGGGCGCCGGCCAGTTGCGCCACTGGTAGCCATACACCGGGCCGAGGTCGCCGTTTTCGTCGGCCCATTCATCCCAGATGCGCACGCCGTGATCTTTCAGGTACTTGATATTGGTGTCGCCCTGCAGAAACCACAGCAGCTCATGGACGATGGATTTCAGGTGGCACTTTTTCGTGGTTACCAGGGGAAAACCATCGGCCAGGTTGAAGCGCATTTGGTGGGCAAACAGGCTGTAGGTGCCGGTACCTGTGCGGTCGGCCTTAAAGGTGCCGGTCTCGCGCACCAGGCGCATCATGTCGAGGTATTGCTTCATTGCGCGACTCCTTTGGCGTCAACTGGGGCGCGGCGATAAGCCCAAACAATCAGCGCCGCACCGGCGATAACCATTGGCACGCACAGCACTTGGCCCATGGTCAGCCAGCCCCACGCCAGGTAACCGAGCTGGGCATCCGGCACGCGGACGAATTCGACGATAAAACGGAAGATGCCGTAAAACAGGGCGAACATGCCGGAAATGGCCATGGTCGGCCGCGGTTTACGCGAGTACAGCCAGAGGATGACAAACAGCGCCACGCCCTCCAGGGCGAACTGGTACAGCTGCGACGGGTGACGCGGCAGTTGCGCCGGGTCGGTGGGGAAAATCATCGCCCACGGCACGTCGGTGGCCTTGCCCCACAATTCGGCATTGATAAAGTTGCCGATACGCCCGGCACCCAGGCCAATCGGCACCAGCGGGGCAATAAAGTCCATCAGTTCAAAAAAGCTTTTGCCGTTGCGTTTGCCAAACCAGAGCATGGCCAACATCACGCCGATAAAGCCGCCATGGAACGACATACCGCCCTTCCACACCTCAAAAATCAGCAGCGGGTTGGCGACGTAGGCACTGAGGTCGTAGAACAACACATAGCCCAAGCGCCCACCAAGGATGACGCCCATGGAGGCCCAGAACACCAGGTCAGAGAGTTTCTCTTTGCTCCAGGTGGCGTCGAAACGCTCCAGCCGGCGCGAGGCCAACCACCAGGCGCCGCCGATGCCGATCAGGTACATGAGGCCGTACCAGTGGATTTTCAGCGGGCCGAGGGCCAGGGCCACCGGGTCGATATTCGGGTAAGCGAGCATGGGCTCTCCTTAAATCAAGAAACTCGTGCCCACGCAAACCAGCAGCAGGGCGAATAAACGCTTGAGCAACAGCGGCGACAGTTTATGCGCCAACCGCACGCCAAATTTGGCAAAAAACATACTGGTCAGGGCAATGCCCAGCAAGGCTGGCAGGTAGATAAAACCCAGGCTCCATTGCGGCAGCCGCGGGTCATGCCAGCCGACGATGATAAAACTCAGGGCACCGGCCAGGGCGATGGGAAAGCCGCACGCCGACGAGGTGGCGACCGCCTGCTGCATCGGCACGCTGCGCCAGCTCAGGAACGGCACGGTCATTGAACCGCCGCCAACGCCAAATAGCGCCGACGCCCAACCAATCAGCACGCCGGCAACGCCAAGCCCAGGCTTGCCTGGGACATCACGGCTGGCTTTGGGTTTCAGGGCGAAGGCCATTTGCAGGGCGACGGCGATAGCAAATACGCCGATGATTTTTTGCAGATATTCGCCATGGATGGCCTTGGCCGTAAGCGCGCCAAGGCCGGCACCGACGACGATGCCCATACTCATCCACAGCACGATTTCCCAGCGCACCGCGCCCTTGCGGTGGTGCTCGCGCACGGCATTGATCGAGGTAAAGATAATGGTCGCCAGCGAAGTGCCCACGGCCATCTGGGTGAGGATGGCGGAGTCAAAACCTTGGGCGGTAAAACTGAACACCAGTACGGGCACGATGATAATGCCGCCACCCACGCCGAACAGCCCGGCGAGTACGCCAGCCCCGGCACCCAGCAGCAAATACAGCAGAAATTCCATCCGCACCCCCAAAACAATGCGGCATGGTAGCGGATGCGCCCGGCCCTCTCCACACCCGCGCCCGAGATGACGATGGAAGCCGACTACGGGCTTGGGTAAAGTGAGCCGAGCTCCCGGTACGGGAGTACCTGTACGCAGTCGTCCACTGCGCCAGCCGCACAAGGAATGGTTTATGTGTCTGATCGTTTTTGCCTGGCGCCCCGGCCATGTTCAGCCGCTGGTGCTGGCCGCCAACCGTGATGAGTTCTACGACCGCCCCGCACTACCACTGGGGCCTTGGGAAGACGCGCCGCAAGTGCTCGCCGGACGCGACCTGGAAGCCGGCGGCGCTTGGCTAGGCATCGGCGCCAATGGCCGCTTTGCCGCCCTGACCAATATTCGCGACCCGCGCCAACCGCCGTTCGGCCGCTCCCGTGGCGAACTGGTGGCGGAATTTCTCCGTGGCGAACTCTCCGCTGCCGCCTACCTCGACGATCTACTGCCAAGGGCGGCGAACTACGCAGGCTTTAACCTGTTGTGGGGCGATCGCGAACAGCTGTGGTTCTTCAACTCTCGCGAAGCTCAGCCGCGGCTGTTGGAGGCGGGTGTATACGGGCTGTCCAACGCTACGCTGGATACGCCTTGGCCCAAGCTGGACAAAGCCAAAGCCGCGCTCAAAGAAGTGCTGCACCAACCTGAACCGCAAGCGCTATTCGCCATCCTCACCGACCCGCAGCGCCCGGACGATGCCAGCTTGCCCGACACCGGCATTGGCCTGGCCAGCGAGCAACTGCTCTCCAGCGTATTTATCGCCAGCCGCACCTACGGCACCCGAGCGTGCAGCGCCTTGATCGTGCACGCCGATGGCAGCCGGTTATTGGTTGAGCGCAGCTTTGGGCCTTATGGCGGGCATTTGGGTGAGGTGCGGCTGGAGGTCTAGCCGTAGCCCGCGTTCGGGGTGCGCCCCCAGGCATACGCGCACAAACCTGTTGGTGCGCGCAGCACACCCTACAGCGTTAGCTCAAACAGCGGCGCTGGTTGCTCGGGGTCATCTGCATCGGCCACCAGCAGGAGGCGCCGGTGCGCTTGAAACGCCAGCCCTTCAATCTTCGCCACCGGCGCCAGCGGCTTTACCCACTCGACGCTGAAGTCCGCTGCGAACCGCCCGAGCACGCTGCCCATGCACTGCCCGTCGAGGTAGCTGGAGTCGGTCGCCTCGGCCGCCGCGCTGAAGTACAGCTGGCCCGCAGGGTCTACACACAGATCGGTCAAGCTTAGCGGCACGCCCTGCACCGCCCCCAATTGCACAGGGAGACTATGCCGCAGGCCCGCCGCAGTCAGTTGGCCCTGGGCGATATCTGCCAACGCCTGCGCCAGGTCAAGAACGATCAGCGCGTTTTCAGCGCCCGCGCCATTGCCACGCTGGGCCAATAGCAGATGCTCAGCAAAGACCACCGCGCCTTCGATATTCAGCTCTTGGAACTGTTCAGCCAGCACCTGATAAAGCGGTGCCAGATCAATCACCTGTACGCCGCCTTGGTAGACCAGGCAGCCGCGACAGCGTTGTTTCTTCGAGCCAGACCCCAGCGCCAGCAAGGCGCCATCGGGCAAGGCCAGCAAGGCCTCAAAGTCGGGTTTGCGTTTTTTCCGCGCCTTTACCTCAGCGGGCAAGGTGCCGGGCAGCAGGGCTATTTCACTTTGCCAAACACCAGCAAGGTCATAGCGCTGCAAGGCAAGGGCGTCATCGGCCACCACCCAAAGATCGTCGCCTTGCTGCACTAAACCGCTGGCCGCCGACAGGCGCAACTGCGCCAGCAACGTCAGCTCAAGCGCAGCGGGCGCCATGGTTCAGGACTGAATGGTGGCAGCGGGATTGAGCACACGGCTCAGGCCGAGGTTACGCAAAGCCAGGTGCAAGGTGCTGTGGATAACCTGTGGATTATCGATGGTCATAATCTGCGCCAGCAGCTCTTTGGCTTTGCCCAGGCTGATCTGCCGTAGCAGCCATTTCACCTTGGGCAGGTTGGTGGCGTTCATCGACAAGCCGTCAAACCCCATGGCCATCAGCAGTACGGCCGACGACGGGTCGCCGGCCATTTCGCCGCAGATACTTACCGGCTTGCCTTCGGCATGGGCGCCGTCAACCACCAGCTTGAGCGCGTGCAGCACGGCGGGGTGGAGGAAATCGTAGAGGTCGGCGACGCGCGGGTTGTTGCGGTCGACGGCCAGCAGGTACTGGGTCAGGTCGTTGGAGCCGACGGAGAGGAAATCCACCTGGCGGGCCAATTCGCGCACCTGGTACACCGCTGCCGGCACTTCAATCATTACCCCCACCGGTGGCAACGGCACGTCGGTGCCTTCGTCGCGCACTTCGCCCCAGGCCCTGTGGATAAGGTGCAAAGCTTCTTCCAGTTCGGCGATGCCGGAAATCATCGGCAGCAAGATGCGCAGGTTGTCCAGGCCTTCGCTGGCCTTGAGCATGGCGCGGGTCTGCACCAGAAAGATTTCCGGGTGGTCGAGGGTGACGCGAATGCCGCGCCAGCCGAGGAAGGGGTTGTCTTCTTTGATCGGGAAATACGACAGCGCTTTATCACCGCCGATATCCAGGCTGCGCATGGTTACCGGCAGCGGATGGAACGCGGCCAACTGCTCGCGGTAGATGGCCAGCTGTTCTTTTTCGCTGGGGAAGCGCTCTTTCATAATAAACGGCACTTCGGTGCGGTACAGGCCCACACCCTCGGCGCCGCGCTCTTGAGCGCGCACCACATCGGCCAGCAGGCCGGTGTTGACCCACAGCGGCATGCGGTGACCGTCAAGGGTTTCGCACGGCAGCTCACGCAGGGCGGCCAGGCCTTGGGTCAGTTGGCGTTCTTCTTCCACCACTTCGACGTATTGCTTGCGCAGCACTTCGCTGGGGTTGGTAAACACCTCACCGTGGTAGCCGTCGACGATCAGCTGAATGCCGTCGATTTTCGAATACGGCAGGTCGACCGCACCCATCACCGTGGGAATACCCATGGCGCGGGCGAAAATCGCCACATGGGAGTTACCCGAACCGAGTACCGACACCAGACCGACCAGCTTGCCTTCGGGCACTTCGCCGAGCATGGCTGGGGTCAGCTCTTCGCTGACCAGAATGGTGTTGTCGGGGTACACCAGGTTTTGCTGGCGCGCCTGCTGCAGGTAGCTGAGCAGACGGCGGCCGAGGTCTTTAACGTCGGAGGCACGTTCGCGCAGGTAAGCGTCGTCCATCAGACCAAAGCGGTTGACGTGCTCGCCCACCACCTGACGCAAGGCACCCTGCGCCCACTGGCCGGTTTTGATCACCGTGGTGACTTCGCCACCGAGGGCGGCATCGTCGAGCATCATCAGGTACACGTCGAACAGCGCACGCTCTTCCGGGCGTAGCTGGGTCGCCAGCTTGGCCGACAGCGCGCGCATATCGGCACGCACGCGCTCCAGCGCCTGGTTGAACAGCAACAGCTCGGCGGCGATATCGGTAACGGTTTTGTCTGGCACCACTTCCAAGTCGGCTGGCGGCAGCACGACCACGGCAGTACCCACGGCGGCGCCAGGCGAGCCGGCCACACCGGTAAATTTGGCTTCTTGAATGCCCTTGCCCTGACGGCCCAGACCACGGATGGAGCCGGTGGCCTCAGCGTGGGCGATAACGCCAGCGAGCTGCGCGCTCATGGTCACCAGGAAGGCTTCTTCGCCCTCGTCGAACTGGCGACGCTCCTTTTGCTGGATAACCAGAACCCCCATCACCCGCCGGTGGTGGATGATCGGCGCGCCCAGGAACGAGGCGTAGCGCTCTTCCCCGGTTTCAGCAAAGTAGCGGTAGCGCGGGTGGTCAGCGGCGTTTTCGAGGTTTAACGGTTCTTCGCGGGTACCGACCAAACCCACCAGGCCTTCGCTGGGAGACATGCTGACCTTGCCGATGGAGCGCTTGTTCAAGCCCTCGGTGGCCATCAGCACAAAACGGTTAGTTTCCGGATCGAGCAGGTAGACGGAGCAGACCTGGCTGCCCATGGCGTCTTTCACCCGCTGCACAATAATCGTCAACGCCGACTTGAGGTCTTTGGCGCTGTTCACTTCCTGGACGATCTTGCGCAGCGTGTTGAGCATGGCTCGAGGTGAACTCCTTCGTAGGGCCCCGTAAAAACTACTGCGCTCGGTTAGGCTGCGCTGAAAACGGGCTCAAAATGCGAATTGGCTACAGCCAACTACGCTTTTTCGTCCGATTTCGCCTTACCTAACCTTCGCTCGCTACGTTTTTACGCGGCCCGCAAGATATTTAAATGCGTCACTACTTCAATCTCTAGCCAGCAAACGCGGGGCCAGTTCTTTCAGGGCGCGGCGATAAACCTCGCGCTTGAACGTTACGACTTGGCCCAGAGGGTACCAATAACTCACCCACTTCCAGCCATCGAACTCGGGCTTGTTGGTCAGGTCCATACGCACCCGCTCTTCCGCCGACTTCAGGCGCAGCAGAAACCACTTCTGCTTCTGCCCGATGCACAGCGGTTGGCTATGGGTACGGACCAAACGTTGCGGCAGACGATACCGCAACCAGCCACGGGTACAGGCAAGAATCTGCACATCTTCCTGCTCAAGCCCGACTTCTTCATTTAATTCGCGGTACAGCGCTTCTTCCGGCGACTCGTGATCATTAATGCCGCCTTGGGGAAACTGCCAAGCGTCTTGATTGATACGACGTGCCCAGAGCACTTGCCCGGCATCATTAGTCAGAATGATGCCGACATTAGGGCGAAAACCATCAGAATCGATCACGGCACAACCTCGCAAACGCATGTTTCGGCATTCTTTCACAAAGGTCGTGATGCCAGCAAACCGGCAGTTGCGGGAATGGGCAGCGCCGTGTAAAGCCCGTATTCTGTGGGGCCTTTTTATTTCCGTCTTGAATCTGTAAAGCGAGATTACGTATGCGCCTGGCCTTGTTCGACCTCGATAACACCCTTCTGGCTGGCGACAGCGATCATGCCTGGGGCGATTACCTGTGCGAGCGCGGCATTCTTGATGGCGCGGCCTATAAAGCGCGTAACGATGCCTTCTATCAGGACTACCTGGCCGGCAAGCTGAATATCACCGACTACCTGAACTTCAGCCTGGAAATCCTCGGCCGCACCGAGATGGCCCAGTTGGAGCAATGGCACCGCGAGTTTATGCGCGACTGCGTAGAGCCCATCATCACCGCCAAAGCCGTGGCCCTGCTGGAGCAACACCGCGCCGCTGGCGACAAGCTGCTGATCATCACCGCCACCAACCGTTTTGTGACCGGGCCGATTGCCGCACGCCTGGGTGTGGATACCTTGCTGGCCACTGAATGCGAGATGGTCGACGGCCGCTACACCGGCAAAACCACCGACGTGCCGTGCTTTAAGGAAGGCAAGGTTACGCGCTTGAATCGTTGGCTGGCGGAAACCGGTTTGAACCTGGAAGACAGCTACTTCTATAGCGACTCGATGAATGATTTGCCGCTGCTGGAGAAAGTAGCTCACGCGGTGGCCGTGGATCCGGACCCGACCTTGCGTGCCGAGGCTGAGCGTCGCGGCTGGCCGGTGATTAGCTTGCGCGATTGATCGACTGCACCGTTCGCCGCAATACCGCCTGGTGCGCATAGCACACCCTACGAGCGATCGCCGCCCCGCAGGGTGTGCCTACAGATGCCTATGCCGGTTTAGCGCCCATCAACCCAAGAATGGCCACCAGCAGCACCAGAATCAGCACGCCATACACCAAGGCTAAGCGCTGCAACCGCTGCGGGGCCGGCACCGGCCCCAGCGCTTCCCACGCGGCCAGGCGGCCAGAGAGCAACAGCCCCAGCACAATCATCACGATAAACAGCACCGAGCTAAGCAGCAGCCACAGCTGGCTCAGCGGCCAACCGGCGATATTTACCAGGTAATAGCCACTGACCGGCAAGGTCAACGCCAGCACGGCAAATACCGGCAGGCTCATCAACCGGGTGCGGCGCACTTTGCGTTGCAGCACGGCCAAGTCGCCACGGCGCTGCGCCTTCCACAGCATAAAAATATGCGCGATCACGCCCAGCGGCAGCAGCACGGCTACGGCACTGTGGATGATCTTGAACAGCAGGTAGTGTTCCATTCTTGCGTCCCTTCAGGCGGTGTGTGCTTGCCACCGGCGATGGCTGCACATCTGATCGTTAATTAACCAAGAAACAGCTTGTAGGCTGGATTGGCGCTTTCATCCCAGTACGGGTAGCCGATTTCTTCCAACGCCGCTGGCACCAGATGACGCTCATCTTCGGGCACTTGCAACGCGGCCAATACGCGGCCATCGGCGGCGCCGTGGTTGCGGTAGTGGAACATGGTGATATTCCAGCGCCCGCCAAGCTTATTGAGGAAGTTGAACAGCGCACCCGGGCGCTCGGGGAATTCGAAGCGAAACACGGTTTCGTCCGGCACGGCCGCCGCATGGCCGCCCACGGTGTGACGAATATGCAACTTGGCCAGTTCGTTGTCGGTCAGGTCGAGCACCGGGAAACCCTGGCCACGCAGGCCATCAATCAGCGCCGAACGCGGATCGTTTTCCGGGTGGGTCTGCACGCCAACAAAAATGTGCGCTTCTCTATCGGTGTGGTACCGGTAGTTGAACTCGGTGATTTGCCGTTTGCCGATGGCTTCGCAGAAAGCTTTAAAGCTGCCCGGCTTCTCCGGAATGGTCACGGCGATGATGGCTTCACGGCCTTCGCCCAACTCGGCACGCTCGGCAACATGGCGCAGGCGGTCGAAATTGACGTTGGCGCCAGAGTCGATACCCACCAGTACCTGGCCGCTCACGCCTTCGCGCTCAACGTACTTTTTGATCCCCGCCACCGCCAGCGCGCCAGCAGGCTCGGTGATCGAGCGGGTGTCATCGTAGATATCTTTGATCGCCGCACAGATTTCATCGGTGCTGACGGTGATCACTTCGTCAACATAGTGCTGGCAGATATCGAAGTTGTTCTTGCCGATCTGCGCTACGGCCACGCCATCGGCAAACAAGCCGACTTGGCTCAGCACCACGCGCTCGCCGGCGGCCATGGCGGCTTGCAGGCAATTGGAATCTTCCGGCTCAACGCCGATGATTTTGATCTCCGGGCGCAGGTATTTAACAAACGCGGCAATACCGGCAATCAACCCGCCGCCACCGACCGGAACAAAAATGGCATCAAGCTGGCCTTGCTGCTGACGCAGAATTTCCATGGCGATGGTGCCCTGCCCGGCAATCACATACTCATCGTCATAGGGATGGATGTAAACGTAGCCCTGCTCTTCCACCAACTTCAGCGAATGCGCCAGCGCTTCGGGAAAGGCATCGCCATGCAACACCGCCAGGCCACCGCGGCTGCGCACGCCCTGTACTTTCAGCTCAGGGGTGGTGCGCGGCATCACGATGGTGGCTTTTACCCCCAGGTGCTTGGCGGCCAGGGCCAGGCCCTGGGCATGGTTGCCGGCCGAGGCGGTGACCACGCCACGGGCTAATTCTTCCGGGCTCAGTTGGGCCAGCTTGTTGTAGGCGCCACGAATCTTGAACGAGTACACCGGCTGCAGATCTTCGCGTTTCAGCAAAATCTGATTGCCCAGGCGCTCGGAAAGCTGGCGGGCGGGCTGCAACGGCGTTTCCACCGCGACGTCATATACGCGCGAGGTGAGGGTCTTTTTTACGTACTGTTCAAGCATGGCGGCGTCTTTGGCTAACAGGCGGGGTGGGCCAGTCTACTCCAGGCATAACGCCGACTCCTAGAACGAGCTTGGATCGGGCTGCGTCGGCTGCGCATCGCAAAGCCCAACAGTAGGGGCGCACGCCCTTTCAAATCGATACGCCCTCAATTGTTGGGCTTGGCTGCGCTCAACCCAACCTACGAGGCTATAATCCGCGCCTCCCCCGTTTACCTCAGGCGCAGAACCCGCGATGACTCAGGATCAACTCAAACAGGCTGTGGCTCAGGCGGCCGTCGACTTCATCCTTCCCAAGCTCAATGACAAGAGCATCGTCGGGGTCGGCACCGGCTCCACGGCTAACTGCTTTATTGATGCCCTGGCCCAACACAAGGGCGCCTTCGATGGCGCCGTGGCCAGCTCCGAAGCCACCGCCGCGCGCCTGAAAGGCCATGGCATTCCCGTGTATGAGCTCAATAGCGTCAGCGACCTAGAGTTCTATATCGACGGCGCCGACGAAAGCGACGAGCACCTGAATTTGATCAAAGGCGGTGGCGCCGCGCTGACCCGCGAAAAGATCGTCGCGGCAGTGGCGCAGACTTTTATCTGCATCGCTGACGGCAGCAAGTTGGTGCCGGTGCTAGGCAATTTCCCGCTGCCGGTAGAGGTGATTCCCATGGCCCGCAGCCATGTCGCCCGCGAACTGGTGAAGCTCGGCGGCGACCCGGTGTACCGCGAAGGCGTGATCACCGATAACGGCAATATCATCCTCGACGTGATGAATATGCAGATCACCAACCCCGCCGAGCTGGAAACCCAGATCAACGCCATTGTCGGTGTAGTCACCAATGGCTTGTTTGCCGCGCGCGGGGCGGATTTGTTGTTGCTGGGGACTAGCGAAGGGGTGAAAACCCTCAAGCGCGGCTAACTCCTCGCCCTACCCGAATCGCCGGATCCCGAATCGCCGGACAGCCGCCTGTGCGGGGACGACGGCCTCTTCTGCACCACCACCGTCATCCCCGCGCAGGCGGGGATCCAGGTACGGCGAACCCCGTCCTGACTCACTCGCCCTTCTTAAACACATAGAACAAATTCGGCTCACTGACGATGTAGATATTGCCGGCGTTATCGCTGGCAATTCCTTCGGCCTGCGGCACGGATTTTTTCAGGCCGTGCTGGCCGCGGAGCAGCGACAGGGTGCTGATGGGTTTGCCCTCAACATCCAGTTCAATCACCAACTGCGACTCATCCGACAGCGCCAGCAAATGCCCGGTGGGCATGTCGAAGTCCAGGCTGGACAGATCGCGCACAAACAACCCGGCATCGCGGCTGGGGTTGTCGACCACATGCACGGAGAACGGCCGGTCGACATTGGTGTGGGGGAAACCATGCACCTCGTAGATACGCACCGGGTCGCGCTCTTTGGCTACAAACAGGCGCTTGCCGTTGGGGTCGTAGGCCAAGCCTTCAAAACCTTTGTTGCCGTTGAGGCCAATGCCTAACGTCAATTGCTGGGCATCTTCGGCACGCACCTTGGTGGAGCTGTCGTCCAGCCACACCTTGATCAAGCGCTGCTGACGCTCATCGGTGATCACATACAAACCGCGGCTGATGTATTCAATCGCTTCCGGGTCGCCAAAGCCCTCAATCGGAATACGCCGCAAGATTTGCCCCTGCAGGCTCAGCTCGATGATCTCCGAGCGCTTGTTGGTCACGGTGAATAGCGTGTTGCGATCCGGATCGTAGGTCAGCGCCGATAAATCCTCGTTCAAGCCTTCAATCGGCAGGGCTTCCACGGCTACTCGATAGGCCGGCAGCCACAGCGAGCGCGCCTGCCAATCATCACCATGGCGCCATTCTTGCACCTGAAACCACACCCGTTCGAACAGACGAAACTCCTGAGCGACCACTGCCAGGGCTAATAAAACGCCCAGCACCACAGTTGCCAACAGGTACTTCAAGGTCAACAGACGACGCATTGGCACGTTCTCGCAACAAAGTAAGGGGTCGAAAAAGGGCGCTAGAAATAGCACAGCCATGCTGAATTGAAACTTAACCGTGCACGCCGCTGCGCCGGCGTTACAAGAAGAAGCAGTTAAGGGCGAAATATGGGTTTGTCATCTCTTCCCGAAGACCGTGCTCGAACCACCCTCCACACCATTGCGCTGGCCGTCAGCCAACTCAGCGTAAACGGCATTGCGCATCACCGCCTGTTGCATGACAGCGGTCTTTGCAGCGCCGATCTGGAAACCCCGGAAAAACTCATCAGCCCCGCGCAAGAGCTGCGGGTGTTCGCCAATGCCATTCACTGCACCCGCGACCCGGCCCTGGGTTTGTCCATGGGTTTGCGCATGCATGTCTCGGCCTACGGCATTCTTGGCTACAGCATGCTCGCCAGCCGTACCCTGCGCGACGCGCTCAACCTCGCGCTGGCGCAACCGACGTTGCTAGGCACCTACTTTAAATTACAGCTGCACGAGGATGGCGATGAAGCGCGCCTGACCGCCAGCGGCTACCGCTATGCGCCGGAGCTGATGGTGTTTAACACTGAGCTGTGCCTGGCTTCGCTGCTGACTGTAATCCGTGACCTGCTCGGGGAAAACGTACGGCCGCGGCGCGTGCAACTCTCTTATCGCCCGCCACTGCACGCCCACACCTACACCCGTTTACTTGGCTGCCCGGTGGAGTTCGGCGAACCCATCAGCGCTTTGTGTTTCAGCGCCGCGCTGCTGGACCGCGAACTGCCGCTGGCCGACCCGGTGAGCTGCCATCACGGCGTGCAGCAATGCTTGAAATTGGCCGCGCAACTGGACAGCGGCCAGGACGTGCTGGAACAGATCCGCCAGCACCTCAGCAACAACATGCGCGAAGCCAGCAGCCTGGAGCGCGTGGCCAACCACCTGCACCGCAGCGCACGCACCTTGCGCCGCCATCTCACGCGCATGAATACCAGCTACCAGCGCCTGCTCGATGAAGTGCGCTACGACAAAGCGCGGCAGTTGCTGATGCAAACCGACCTGCCGATTTACCTGATTGCCGAGCAATTGGGCTACAGCGAAACCGCCAGCTTTCGCCATGCGTTTATGCGCTGGAGCGGGCAAACGCCGAGTGTGTATCGGCGCTAAAAAAAACTTATCGCAAACCACAGGGACCGTCGCCATGAGCATGCCACCCGGCGCTTCGCCAAAACTGTACAACGAAGACCTTGCCCCCGCCCGCGTGCGCAACTGGGGCGCGTTTTCCATCTTTAACGTCTGGACCTCGGACGTGCACAGCCTCTGGGGTTACTACTTGGCCGCCAGCCTGTTTCTACTGTGCGGCAGCTTTGTGAATTTCATCATCGCCATTGGCATTGGTTCGCTGGCGATCTTTTTTTTGATGCATATGGTCGGCGTTGCCGGGGTACGTACCGGCGTACCCTTTCCGGTATTGGCGCGAGCCTCTTTCGGCATATGGGGGGCGAACTTTCCGGCGCTAGTGCGCGCGGTGGTGGCGTGCTTTTGGTACGGCGCGCAAACCGCTGCGGCCTCCGGCGCCATCGTGGCCTTGTTGGTGCGCAATGACAGCCTGCTGGCCTTCCACCAGAGCAGCCAACTGCTGGGCCACTCGACCCTCGAGGTGATCTGCTTTGTGGTGGTGTGGGCGCTGCAGTTGTTGATCATCCAGCGCGGCATGGAAACCGTGCGCAAGTTTCAGGATTGGGCCGGGCCAGCGGTGTGGGTGATGATGCTGGTGCTCGCCGTGTACCTGTGTGTGAAGGCTGGCGGTTTCTCCTTTAGCAGTGAAATTCCCATGGACGTGCTGCTGGAAAA
>NZ_JBBNAH010000477.1:0-2633 GCF_037994325.1 Pseudomonas sp. | reverse complement strand
CCTTGTAGGGTGTGCTGTGCGCACCTCCGGAACCACGCGAACATCCCTGGTGCGCGCAGCGCACCCTACAGGTCCAAAGCGCCAGCTCGAAAGCGCGGCAACCTGCTCCGCGTAGGGTGTGCTGTGCGCACCACGGAACAAAAGCGATGGCTCTGAATGCGGTGCGGCCACGTTCGCCACTGAACACCCGCCACATTGATCAGTCACACTGCTGGTCTGCCGCCGATTTCGATTTAAGGAAACTCCATGTCTGTTGCTGAACCTCTGTTGCATACGCCCTCCCACGCTCGGCAAAAAAGCTCGACGCGGTGGGCGTTTTTTATTGCGGGTTTTGCCATGGCGGCCTGGGCGCCATTGGTGCCGTTTGCCAAGGCGCGTGCGGGGTTGTCGGAGGGGTCGCTGGGGGTGTTGTTGCTGTGTTTGGGCGCCGGTTCGCTGCTGACCATGCCGCTGGCCGGCGCCTTGGCTGCGCGTTTTGGTTGCCGGCGGGTGATCTGCGCGGCGGCGTTGTTGGTGTGCTTGGTGCTGCCGTTGCTGACGCTGGTGGCGTCGTGGCCGCTGCTGGCGGTGAGCTTGGCATTGTTTGGCGCGGGACTCGGGTGCATGGACTGCACGATCAATTTGCAGGCGGTGATGGTGGAGAAAAACAGCGAAACGCCGCTGATGTCCGGCTTTCATGGGCTGTTTAGTGTGGGCTGCATTGTCGGTGCGGCGGGGGTGAGCCTGATGTTGGCGTTGGGCAGCAGCCCGCTGTTGGCAGCGCTGGCGGTGGTCGCCATTGTGTTGGCGGTGTTGGCCCACTGCGCGCGCGATTTGTTGCCGTTTGGCAGCTCCAGCAGCGGCCCGGCCTTTGCCATACCCCATGGTGTGGTGCTGCTGATTGGCGCGGTGTGCTTCATCCTGTTTTTGGCCGAAGGCGCGATGCTGGATTGGAGCGCGGTGTTTTTGGTCGAGAGCAAGCAGCTGGCGTCGGCGCATTCGGGTATTGGTTATGTGGCGTTTGCCTGTGCCATGACGGTGGGGCGGCTGACCGGGGATGTGGTGGTGCATAAAGTCGGCCGTCAGCGCGTGGTGCTGCTTGGTACGTTAACGGCGGCGCTGGGCTTGGCGGTGGCGACCTTGAGCCCGAATTGGCAATGGGCGCTGTTGGGCTTTTTGTTGGTGGGCGCTGGCTGTTCCAACGTGG
The DNA here is from genome assembly GCF_037994325.1 of Pseudomonas sp. GTDB lineage: Bacteria > Pseudomonadota > Gammaproteobacteria > Pseudomonadales > Pseudomonadaceae > Aquipseudomonas. The sequence continues at coordinate 1,447 of NZ_JBBNAH010000477.1, read as the reverse complement.
TGCCGGTGATGTTTAGCTTGATTGGCAAGCAAAAGGTCATGGCCGAAAACGTCGCAGTGCCGGCGGTTTCTACCCTGGGCTATGGCGGTATTTTGCTTGGGCCGGCGTTTATTGGCTTTATCGCCCATGGCAGCAGCTTGGCAGTGGCGTTATTGGTGTTAGCGGTGTTGCTGGTGGGTGCGGGGGTGTTGAGTTTGTTGTTGCGGTTGGGGGATTGAACGCGCGGGCCCAGTGCCGAGTGTTCCCCATACCGTCGTCATTCCCGCGCGGGCGGGAATCCACAATCGCGAGCCCCCATACCCCTCACCACAGCTAACATTCTGGGTCCCCGCCTACGCGGGGACGACGAGCAGCAGGCACCCAACACCGTCATTCCCGCGCAGGCGGGAATCCACAATCGCGAACCGCCATACCCCTCGCCACAGCTAACATTCTGGGTCCGCACCTGAGCGGCGGTGCGAAGATTCGGGAAGATGGAGTTGCAGTCATTTCTGCCTTATCGAGCATTAAGCCGATAGACGTTCGCGCAAGCGCCCGAGCATGCCGAACAGGCTGCCGACTTTGTCGCGTTCTGCGTCGTCGCGCGGTTGTTCGGCGATGCGGTTGATGTGTTGCGCCGGCGCTGCTCGCCAGAGGGCGGCTTGTTCGGCGGCGGCTTTCAGGCCTTTTTCGAACAGGCCGCGGCGGATGGGTTTGGGCAGGTAGCGGAAGATCTGCGCTTCGTTGATCAGTTTGAGCAGCGCTTGGGTGTCGCAGAACGGTGTGACCACCAGGGTCAATAAGCCGGGGTGAGCCTGGGCCAGGCTTTTTAGCAGGGGCGCGGTGTCTTCGCCGGCCAGTTTCAGATCGCTGACCAGCAGTTGCACCGGGTCGCTGTTGAGTACGGCGACGGCTTCACTCAAGGTGCGAGCGCGCAAGAGGCGATGGCCGCCGGCCGCACAAAAGTCGCCGACGCTGGCCAAAGTGTCGGCATCTTCGTCGAGTAGCAGCACGGTCAGTGGCGCGTCGTTGGCCGGTGGCAGCTCCAGCACCGGCGTTTGCCGCGCGGCAATTTCTGCGGCTTGGCGCAGGGTAAAGGCCATTTCTTGCTGGTCCCACGGTTTGCTCAGGTAGCGGAAGATGCCGCCGCTGTTGAGGGCTTCCACGGCGGCGTCCATGTCGGAGTAACCGGTGAGCAAAATGCGCAGGGCGTTGGGGGCGATTTCCCGCGCCTGCGCCAGCACTTGCGCGCCGCTTATCTGCGGCATGCGCTGGTCGCAGACGATGATGTCCACCGCTTCGCTTTTCAGGCGTTCGAGGGCGCGCTGGGGGTCGCTTTCGGTGAGCACGTCGTACTGGCGGCGGAATTGCAGCGCCAGGCTGCGCAGGATGCGTTCTTCGTCGTCGATAAAAAGAATTCGCGTGGTCATCTCAAGCGCTCCGTTGCAAGGTGGTGGGATTGGCCAAG
>NZ_JBBNAH010000476.1:0-3007 GCF_037994325.1 Pseudomonas sp. | reverse complement strand
GAGTAAACGCCTTGGTGCGCACAGCACACCCTACGCGCCAAGCGTTGGATTGCGTCGGGATTGGCCAGCTGTGAAAAAGGCTGCAACCCTTAACGGGTTGCAGCCTATTGGCCGGTGCTCGTTCCCGACTTGGTCAAACGCTTAGCGAATACCGCTTTGCGCCATGTCTTCCGACGAGAAGGTCGTGCCAGGTTGCTCGTTCACCTGGCCGTAACCGCCGCCTTTGAACGCGGTGAAGGACGGCACCATGTAGGCACCCCGCTCCAGGTCAAGGGTCACGGTCTGGTCGGGCACCATGCCATAACCAAAGACATAGTTAGGAATGGTCGGCATGGTATCGACACGGATCAGCTTGCCTGCGGCATCGTAGCTTTCCGAGATGCCGGCGCTGGACACATCCTCATCCAGATAGAAACGGCGCTTAGGCAACAAGTGACGGAAGCCGGGCTTCAAGGTCGCTTCCACTACCCGCACCCGGTGCAGTTCCCAGCGCATGCATTCCGGGTTGGGGAAGTTTTTGGTAAACAGCTTGTCTTCCGTGCAGCCGTTGTAATCGTAGATGGCGAAGTTGTTGTAGTTGATCAGCTTCTCTTCCACGCCAATGTATTTGAAGTCGTAGCGGTCCTGACGGCCCAGGAACAGACGCTGCTGGTCCATGGTGGTGATGCCACCGGCGACCGGCGACGGGGTGTCATAGGACAGGTCCGGCGCCATTTTTACCCGGCGCTGGCCCGGCAGGTATTGCCAGGCGCGCTGCTCGCCGTCGAGGTTGGTGCGCACCAGGGTCTGTTCGCCGTTACGACGGGGTGGATCGTACAAGGCGATACGTACACGGAAATACTCCACGCTGCTGTCGCGCGGGCCGGGCTTGGCTTCAGACACGAAGTCGTTGGCAAACCAGAGCTTCTCGGCGTTCACCAGAATGCGTCGGCCGCTGCCATCAACGAAGTACGAACGCAGGTTGCCAAACAGGTTGGGGTTGTACTGCATCTGGTGGTTCCAGATCACTTCATTGCCGGTCTTGGGGAATGGAAACGGCACACCGCCATAGCACCCTTCCAGCGTGATACCGGCGTTACCGGTTTTGCAGGCCTCAACGTTTTTCGCGGTGTTGGCCAGATAGTAATCCGGGAAGCGCGCGGTACGGCGCGTTGGATACACCTGCATCTTGAAGTCAGGGTATTGCTTGAACAGGGCCTTCTGGCCTTCGGTCAGATGGGCCGCGTATTGATCGAGATTTTGCGCGGTAACGGTGTACGACACCTTGTCGTTCCACGGGTCGCAGTAGTTGTTCGGCTCGGCCTTGTTGTAGCAGGAAGGAATGCTGATGGCTTCGCCGGTATAGGCTGGAATGGTGCCGTCCGCATTCGCGCTTTTCTGCGCACCGAAGGCGGTAAATTCAGGCCCGCCCAGCTTGGCCGCGTCGTCTGCCGCGGCCGTGTGAATGGCGCCGACCAGGGTACTCAAGGCCAATGCGCCCGCTAAGTAGTTGCTACGCTTCATGCTTCCCTCTCTTGTTTTATTATCGGGTGGCGCTGCTATGACAGCGCCGGACTCATAGTCGTCGAGACCTGCACCAGCGGAGTCTCTTCGTAACGCATCCACTGCAGCTAACAAGCAAGAACCAAGTGATCGAAGCCGTTTGGCGACGTACCACCGATTGCTGAAATTACGTTACGCCCCCCTCCTCAAACGGGTGTCGTCGGAAACGACGAAAACAACCTAGGCAGCTATTTAGTCGCTGAAACGATACTTTAACGAACGTTACATCACCCCTATAAAAGACCACACTCGCCCGGCCGTTTACAACAGCCAACAAGCAGAAACTTAATCATCGCTCTAGACGAATAACGCGTTATCAATGGCAGTTAGCGAGCACCCAGGGCGATATTTGAGCGAGTGCGGATGGAATGTCCCACCACCCGTCGTCCCCGCGCAGGCGGGGATCCAGAGCACTGTGGCGAACGCATTTCCTTGCAAGACTCTGGATCCCCGCCTACGCGGGGATGACGGAGTAAACAGCGAAGTAAATCAGGTATCAGTGCAGGGTTTCGCCAGCCTCGGCCTTTTTCAGCAGTACGGCAGGCGGCGCAAAACGTTCGCCGTAGGTCGCTGCCAACTCACGGGTGCGGGCGATAAAGCGCTCCAGGCCGTAGCCGTTGATAAATTGCAGAAAGCCCCCGGTCCACACCGGCGCGCCAATACCAAGAATGGAACCGACGTTGCCATCGGCCACCGAGCGCAACACACCCTCGTCGAGGCATTTGGCTGCTTCAATCACTTGGCGAAACAGCATCCGCTCTTTGATATCGGCCACCGGCACGTGCACGTCGGCCTTGTAGAACAGCTCATACAGGCCCGGCCAAATGGTTTTCTCGCCGCCTTCCGGGTAGTCGTAGAAACCACCGCCGTAATGCCGGCCTGGGCGTTTGTGGTCGTTGATCAGAATATTGCCGACCTCATCGCTATGGCTGTTATCAAACACCGTGGCGAATACGCCCATTTCCTTCTGGGTTTCGTTGACCTTGCGCATCAGCTCCAGGCTGACTTCATCCAGCACCGTCAACGGCCCCACCGGCATGCCGATCTGCTTACCGAGGTTATCGATCAGAATCGGGTCCACCCCTTCAAGCAGCAGCTTGCAGCCTTCGTCGAAGTAGCTGCCAAAGGTGCGCGAGGTAAAGAAGCCCAGGGAGTCATTGACCACAATGGCGGTCTTGCCAATCTGCCGGGCGAAGTCGAACGCCTTGGCCAAGGCTTCGTCGCTGGTCTGCTCGCCGCAGATAATTTCCACCAGCGGCATTTTTTCCACCGGGGAAAAGAAGTGAATACCGATGAAATTGGCCGGACGTTTGGACGCCTTGGCCAGCAGGGTAATGGGCAGCGTGGAGGTGTTGGTGCCGAACACAGCAGTTTCGGGCAGATAGGCTTCGGTTTTAGCGGTGACCTGCCCCTTTAGCTCAACGCTTTCGAACACCGCCTCAACGATAAAGTCGACACCTTGCAG
>NZ_JBBNAH010000475.1:0-11453 GCF_037994325.1 Pseudomonas sp. | reverse complement strand
GGCCGCTGGTAGCCGGCTCCAGCGGCGGCATTTCGATGGACATCGGCGTCAGGCCGCCGGTGTCCGCCGGAATAACCGGCACGGCCGCCGTCGGTGCTTCAGTCTGCGGCGTCGGCGGCAGGTTGAGCGGGCGAATCTGCGTGCTGTCGATGGCGCTCGGGGCCAGGTGATCCAACGCGGCGATAAAGGCGCCGGCGGTGGGGAAGCGCTCATCGGGGTTTTTCGCCAGCAGCTTGCGCAGAATGTCCTGGTAGCGGCCGTGGTTGATCGGCAGCTCCGGCAGCGGCTCGGTCAGGTGGGCGAGGGCGGTGGACAGCGAGTCGGTACCGATATACGGCAGGCGCCCGGTAAGGATTTCATACAGCACTACGCCCAAGGCATAGAGGTCGGCGCGGCCGTCGATTTGCAGGCCACGGGCTTGTTCGGGGCTCATATAGCTCGGTGTGCCGATGGCAAAACCAACCTGGGTGAACTGCGTGCTTTCTTCAATCGACTTGGCGATGCCGAAGTCCGACAGCACGGCGGTGCCGTCGGCGCGGAAGAGAATATTCGCCGGCTTTACATCGCGGTGCACCAAGCCCTGCGAGTGCGCGTAGCCAAGGGCCGAGGCCACTTGGCGCAGAATCGACAGGCCTTGTTCCGGGCTCAAGCCCTGCTCGATACGCTCTTTCAGCGTGCCATTGGCCAGGTATTCCATGGCCATGTAATACCAAGGCCCGGCGTTGCCGATGTCATGGATGGTGACCGTATTGGGCTGCGACAGGCGCGCCAACATGCGCCCCTCGCGCAGAAAGCGTTCGCAAAAGCTCGGGTCTGCCGCCAGGGCGCTGGCCATCACCTTGAGCGCCACCTTGCGTTGCAAGGAGCGCTGCGTAGCCAGATAGACCGTGGCCATGGCGCCTTCGCCGAGGCCGCGTTCTATGTCGTATCCAGGTATCTCTATGTTCATGCCTGTACTGCTCATCTGAGGCGTTAAGGGTCGGCTTTCTTTTCTATAAAGCTCGAATGGCCACGGCGGTAATGTTGTCGGGCGCACCACGGGTCAGCCCCAAGTGCACCAGGCTACGCACAATGGCGTAAGGGTCGGTATGGCTGAGTACGTCACGTAATTCGCTGTCGTCGGCGGTCTTGTTCAGGCCGTCGCTGCACAGCAGAAAATTGTCGCCGGGCTGTACCTGTAGGTTTACCTCGGCCAGGTCCAACTGTTCAAACACGCCCACGGCGCGGGTTACCACATTGGCGCGCGGGTGCACGCGGGCTTCTTCTTCACTGAGCATGGCGTTGTCGATCAAGTCCTGCACATAGCTATGGTCGCGGGAGATCATCTCCAGCACGCCATCACGCAGGCGATACAGGCGGCTATCGCCGGCCCATAAACACACAGCCTGGTCGCCCTGTGCCACCAGCACCACCACGGTGCTGCCCATCATACTGACGCCGCGCCGCGTGGTTTCTTGCAGCACATCTTGGTTTACTTGGGCCAACGCCGCGCGCAAGGCGCCGACATATTCGGCCAGCGTAGCGGCGGCTGGAATACCGCGCAGCGTGTCGACGATCAGGCTACTGACGTAGTCGCCGGCCGCATGCCCACCCATGCCATCGGCCACGGCCCACAGGCCGCGTTCAGCCAATTCTAGGCAGGCATCTTCATTGACCTGACGCACCATGCCGACATGGCTATAACTGGCCGATTGATAACCCTGGCTCATGGCACCATCCCCGTAGAGTGTGTTGCGCGCACCACGCCCTCACCAATCAGCAAGCGGGCAAAGTCCTGCAACGCTGGCAGCCCATGGCAACGCAATAACCCAGCGGCCACTTGGTCGGAACCATGCCCCCACCAGCAACTGGTTCCTTCGCAGCTCAATTGCGCCAATAGCGCGGTGCGCGCAGCGGGCGTAGCAGCCTCGCTGCGCAGCAAGGTGCCAAGGTTACCGATGGCGGCTTTGGGCATTGCCAGCGGCGCGCCCAATGCTTGTACGCCGCGCTCGAACTGCTCGACATCCGCCTCTGGCTCCAAGGTCGACAGCAGCAAGGCTTCGGCCTGATCAAACCAGCTTTCTTCGCCGCCAACGACGCTGGCGATATCGGCGTCGGGGGCGAGCAGGCTGGCAATGGTCAGCGGAAAATAGCGTCCAACCCGATCAATGCTCGGCATCATCACGCCCACCACCGGCTGGTTGCCCAGCAGGTTGGCCGGCACCGCAAAGCGCCACAGCGGGCTGACCAAATACGCATCCAGCCAGGCCTCGCCCAGCTCGTTTTGGCTGGCAGCCATCCCGGCCGCCAGCCAGGCATCCCACGCTTCAATAAAGCCGGGCGGCAGGTCGCGGCTTAAGAAGTCGCCGCGCCCGGCCAGCTTGCCGTAAAAACCAGCGCTCATTTACAGCCGCTCCGGCAGGCTAAAGCCCGACAGCACGCGGCTTTTGAACGGGTTAAAGGCGCTGCTGGCGCGCAGTTCCAGGGAGATGCTGTTGCCGTCCACATGCAAGCGCAGGGTAAAGCGGTCTGGCGCATTGCCGCGTTCCAGTTCCGATTGCTCCAGCAGGCGGAACCAGGCCCACGGCCCATCCAGGGTCAAGCCGGAGCGGCCGTTGGTGGGCGGCGGCAAGATGGTCACGCGTACTACGCCCACGCTATTGGGGCTTGGCCACTGCATGGCCACAGGGCGGCTGGGGCCGTGGTCGTAGGTCAGCTGTTGGCCGTCGAGGTCGAGCATAAATTGCTCAATGCTGGTATCCATCGCCACCGGCTTCAGTTCAAAACGCACCGCTGGCTGCGTACCGCCCGCGCGGAAAAACGCATCACGAATCGCCGCCGCACGCTGGAAGGTGGCCAGCACATTGGGGTTGATACCGAGTTTTTGCGCTGCGCCCGGCTGCCAGCGCCAGGTCGCGGCGGAGGTGTCGACATAGGGCTGCAGGTATTTGCGGAAGTAGTTGTCCATGACCCCGCCGGTGCCAAAGAACAGGCCGAAGTCTTCCAGAGTCACGTCGCGGCTGCTGCTTGGGTTTACCGGGTAGCGGTCGGCAATCGACTGGCGATAGACACTGACCACTTCGCTGACCCAGGCACCATTCAACTGATTACGCACGCCCCCCATCATGCTGTTGGTGGTGGAGTTAACCACCGACATGACCAAGCCTTGCACCATCGGTGGCTGGCGTTCAGCGGTGAGCGACACGCGCGAAGCAGCCGCGGCTACCTGGTTTTTCGACTCGCCCAACAAGGCTTCGCCACTGGCACCGACCATGCCGCTGACTTGCACGTACAGGGCGTTCATATCGCCGAGCAGAGTGTCGATTTGTGCCGGCTCCGTGCCGGTGGTGGCGACCAGGCTGTTCAGTTCGGCAAAGCGTGCGCTGATCGGGTCGGTTTCAGCCGGTGCCTGGTTTTGCGTGGCTTGTTCTTCACCCACCAGCGAGCCCAGTTGCTGCTTGAGCTTGTCCACGGTGCCGTCGACTTTTTTGCCCTGTTCCGCCAGCAAGCGGTCGCCTTGTTGCAGGTCGGTTTCCTTGGCCACTGCCACCAGCAATTTCTTGAACGGCGAGTTGGGGCCAGACAGCACGCGCAGCACATCGGCGGCCTGGGCCACATTGCTGATCGGCACGACGTCGAGGTCGGTAAGCAGGCCTTCCCACTGGCGCAGGTAGTCTTCGAAGTACAGCTTGCGCACCTCGGAGGCCAGGCCGGTAACGCCCTGAATATCGTCCAGGGTGCGGCCCAGCACCCACTGCTCCTCGGCAATGGTGCCGGCCTGGCTAAGGCTGGCGGTGAGGAACACTTCGCGGTAGCCACGGTAGGTAAAGAAGCCGCTTAACGGGTCGCTCAACGGCTTGCCGCTTTTACGGGTGAATACCAATGGCGCATCGCGGCCAGCGGCTTCGCTGATGCGAAAGTCCGGCAAGCCTTGCGGCAGTTTCTGGCGTTTTACCCGGTCGTAAACCCGTTGTGCCACCGGCAGGCGTTGCAACTGACGGCGCAGGTCTTCCACCAGGTTTTCGTCCAGGCGTGCCGCCGGTGGGCGGCGGTCGAGCAGGGCGTTGAGGTGCTCGTGCAGGGCTTCGCGTTGCTCCGGGGCGAGGTCGCGGGGCAGGGCGCGGTCCCAGTCGAGGGCAATCCAGGCCTTGATAAAGTCGGCGTCGTAATGGTCCGGGCTGCCAAGCATCAGGTAAGCCTTAAGGCCTTCGTAGAGGAAGTCCGAGCTGCCGCCGGAGCGCAGTTGTTCTTCCATACGGGTGACCAGACGCGGAGCAAACACGGCGATCAGCAATTTGCGGTACACGCTGGCCGATTCTTCGCCGAGCATATCGCCCTGATACAAGCCATAACCTTCGGCCCAGCCCGGTGGGTCGCCGGCCAGGTTTTTCACCGCATTCAGCAGCGGCAACACCGCCAGCACATCCCGTTGTGCCGGGCTCAGGCTTTCCAGCGCGGCGGGCAGCGGTTCCACGCGGCCTTCAACGGCGGCGATGTAGGCTTGGTTGGCGCGGTAACTGGCAAACCACACGCCAGCGACCACCAACACCACCAAAACAGTGGCGGCCAGGGCACCACGGGCCAGCCATTTGCGCCGGCGTTCTACCTTGGCATCGGCGCCGACCAAACCGCGTTCACCAAAGGCCACGGTGCGGAACAAGCGCTCGATAAAGTAGCTACGGCCGGTGCCGTTTTGCCGCGCCAGGTGTTGGCGGTCGAGGTTCATCGACTGCGCCATGGAGCCGATCAGGCGATCAATCGGCGTGCCTTCCTGGGTGCCGCTGGTGAGGTACAAGCCGCGCAGCAGCACGCGTTGTTCAAAGGCCGTGGGTTTAAACACGCCTTCCAGAAAGGCGCCGAGGTTTTCCTTAAGCGCCGACACTTGTTGTGGGAAGCCGTAGATCAAATCGCGCCGCGCCGGGTCGCGTTCGGTTTGCAAACGCTCCACCAGGTTTTCGTTCAGGCGCTGCTCAAGGCCGGCGAATTCACTAGCAAACACGGCCAGCGGGCCGTCGGGGCTTTTGCCGTCGTCCAGGGCAAAGGTCATGCCCCACACCTGGGCGCGCTCGTCCTTGCTCAGGTTGTCGAAAAACTCCATAAAGCCCGGCACCAGGTCGAGCTTGGTCAGCATCACATAGATGGGGAAACGCACGCCGAGCTGGGTATACAGCTCCTGAATCCGCGCCCGAATGGCGCGGGCATGGGCCTGGCGTTCGGCCTCACTGCCCAAGAGCAAATCGGAGAGGCTGATGGCGATAAACGCACCATCAATCGGCCGGCGTTTGCGCTGGGTTTTCAGCAAATCAAGAAAGCCCAACCAGGCGGCTTTATCCACGGCGGCGTGGCTGTCTTGCGTGGTGTAGCGGCCGGCGGTATCGAGCAGCACCGCTTCGTCGGTAAACCACCAGTCGCAGTTACGCGTGCCGCCAACGCCACGAATGGCCCCGGCGCCCAGTTCACCGGCGAGGGGGAAATTCAGCCCGGAGTTCATCAGCGCCGTGGTTTTGCCCGAGCCGGGCGGGCCGATGATTACGTACCACGGCAGCTCGTAGACGCTGCGGCGTTCATCGCCACCGAGCTTGGCGCGCTTCAGCAAGGCCAGGGCTTCGTCCATGCGCTGCTTAAGGGTGGCCAGCTCTTCGGCGGTGGCCACGCTGGCGGCATCCGGCGCGGTCACCGCTGCCAGGCCGCTCATCACCTTGGCGGCATTGCGCCGGGCTTGCAGCAGCCGTACTACGCGGTAGGCGATCCACAGCAGAAACAGCAGAGCAATCAATACCCAGCGGCTGGTGGCCGAGGCCAATGGCTCATATTTGCCAATGGCCAGAAGCGGCCCAACAAACCAGATAATCAGGCTCAGGGCGATAAGGCCCAGGATCGGCATGACCCAACGGGCGAAAAAGTTGAAAAACGACTTCACTCGACGCCCTCCGCAAATACGGTGATTTCTACCCGACGGTTCTTCGCCCGGCCTTCGTTGGTGGCATTGGAGGCCACCGGCTCGGTGTCGCTGCGGCCTTCGGCTTTAAAGCGCGTGGCATCGCCGGTTTTTGCCGCGAGAATTTCCGCGACTTCCTGGGCCCGCGCCTGCGACAGCTTCCAGTTGGACGGGAAGCGCAGGGTGGCAATCGGGCGGTTATCACTGTGACCAGTGACCAGCACATTGCCCTTCACCTTTTGCACGGCATCGGCGATGCGCATCAGCAGCGGTTGCAGGTCGCTGTCGATACTGGCGCTGCCCGAGCTAAACAGTTCGTCACCGCGGATGGTCACCACCGAACGGTCGACGGCATCTTCCACCGCCACGCGCTGGGCTTTGATGTCGTCGGCAAGGAAGCCGGCCAAACGTGGACGCTCGATAATTTTTGGCTGCATCACCGGACGGTCGATGGCCTGCACCGGGATTTCCCCCAGGGCATGAATCTTTTTAAACACCGGCTCGGCATCGGCAGCCAGCTTCATGCGCAGGCCGAAAATCAGCAGCAGCAATAAGGCCAAACCAATGGCAATGCCGACCCAAGGCGGCAGGTATTGCGAGAGGCGATCACGCACCACACTCAAACCGCGCCAATGCGGCGACAGCTCGCGCTCATGCTCGCCACGCACCGAACGAATGGTGGCGGCGGTGCGCTCACGCAGCGCATCAAGCTGGCTGCGGCCATCGTTCATGACCCGATAGCGGCCTTCAAAGCCGAGGCTGATGCACAGGTACAACAGCTCCAACAAATGCAGACGCTGATGGGCGTTTTGCAAACAGTGGTCGAGCAGTTGGAAGACTTTTTCGCCACCCCAGGCTTCGTTGTGCAGGGTGATCAGCAGGCTTTGTTTGCCCCAGTCGCTGCTGCTGCCCCATGGCGTGCTAAGCACGGCTTCGTCGAGGGCGGTGCACAGCACATAGCGGGCCAGCATCATTTCATCTTGCGCGACGCCGGCTTGGCGTACTTGCTCTTCAAACTGACGCAAGTAGCCGAGCATTTGCGCGCGCAGGCTGGCCGGCGCCGGGTGGGCGATGGTGTTACGCAAGCGCGTGAGCAAAGCCAGCAGGGGGCCAGCGGCTTGCTCCAGCGGGTTCAGGCCGTGGCTGCGTGCGGCGACCGGCGCAGCGGCCATGGGCGCGCTGCTGGGTTGTGGCGACTGCGGCGCATACGGCTGTTGCGGCGCCGGGCCACGGCCAGGGGCGGGGTCCGGCGCGCGGCCACCGGGGCGCGGCATAATCATGGTGCGGTCGTCGGCGGGGCGGCCACCACCGTTGTTATTAGTCGAGCCAGTGCCCGGTGGCGGGCTGCCGAACGGATCGTCGATTGGGTGCATCGGTTTATCCTCGGATGGCCCAGAAGGCCAAGTTCAGCCCCGGAAACTGCCCGGCCAGGTGGAAAGCAAAGCCGCCGGAATTGGTCAGTTGCTTCCAGTGCGCGCTGCCACGGTCCAGCTCGAAATAGGTGGAGCCGGCGTGGTACGGCAACTGCCGTGGCGCCACCGGCATTGGCAGCAGGCCGATACCCGGCAACTGCAAATTCACCAGGTCGCGAATGTGCTCCACCGAACCGACTTTGGCCTGCTGCGGGAAGTGCCCACGCAGGGTTTCCCCCGGCACATCGGCACGCACCACCAAAATAAACGCGGCGTTGGCGATCAGGGTTTTGTCCGCCAGCATCGCCACGTGCACGCCGTGGGATTTCTCCACAATCGGAATGGCCACGGCTTTGCTGTCGATTACCGTCGCCAGCGCTTGGCGCAGGGCCAAAAACACCGGGGCAAAGCTGCCGGCCAGATCGTCATGGGCGTACTGCGGGTATTCGGCGGGGCGCCGTTCGCTGGTGGTAAAGGTCGACAATTCGCCGGCCAGCGCCACCAGTTCGGTGTACAGGCGCTCGGGGTGCAGCGGATTTAGCCGGGCCAGGTGGCTGGCCAAGGCTTCGGCGCGGTTGATCAGTTGCAGCAGCAAGAAGTCGGCAATTTCCGAGGCACCACCGGCGCTGGAAGCCACCACACGCCCAGCCAAGGCTTCGCCACGCTGGTGCAGCAGGCCAACCAGTTCTTTGCAGAAACCCGCCAGCGGCGCGGCGGCGGCAATATTCAGCAGCGGCGGCAGGTAGTCGGTATCCAGCACCAGGGAACGGTCAGCGCGTTTTTCCCGCACGCGCACCACGCCGACGCTGGCATATTCGCCGAGGCCGTCTTTATCGGTAAGCAAACGAAAGGCTTGGCCACCAATTGACACCGGCGCGCGGCTTTCAAACGCGGCGTTGTCGTCGCGCACTTCGCGCACTTGGCTTTGGTAGCGGGAGCCGCCCAAGGCTTCGCCTTCGTCGACGGTATCGCGGGTGCCGGCACGGCGCAGCGGCAGGGCTAGGTGAATAATCGAATCGCGGGCGCTGTCTTCCACGTTCAGCGCAATCGGCGCGCTGTCATCGCCGGGAATATTAAACGGTGTGCCGTCGGGCAAGACGCCCTTGGCGCTGAGAATGGCGAACTTGCCCTGGGCTAGCAGCGCCTCATCGATCTGCAATTCAGAAAAGCCCCAACCACCGGCCAACAGCGGGCGGACACGGCCGTCAATCAGGGTTTCCAGGTAGCGGTCGTGCTGCTGGAAATGTTGTGGGCGCAGGAACATGCCTTCCGACCAGACCACGCGGTTATTCCAAGACATGCTGGCTCCTAGTCTGCTGAACGCGGCGTGATGGCGACGGCATGGCTGCCGACCATTACGTCGTAAGGGCTGGTTTTTTGCACCGGTACGCTGAGTACCTGGCGCCAAGTGGCGTGGTCCAGGTCGCGGTAGGCGACGACGATGGCCAGGTACTTGGTCGCTTCGTCGAGGGTGCGTTCGAGTTCTTTTTGTTCGCTGGGGCGCAGCAGCAATTCATCGTGGGCCACCAGGTCGCTGCCCAGGGCGCTTTCCGGTTTGTCGATAAGGGTGAAAAAGTCGGCGCGGGAAAAGTTATTCGGGCTCTTTAACTCATACAAACGCACACGCACCGGGGCCGGGTCGCCAGCCGGGGAGGGGTTGAGTTCGCTGGAGCCCAGGAAGTGCAGCTTTAGCACGGTGGGCGGCGGCGGAGGTGGCGGCTCCGAGGCGCAGGCGGTCAGCAGCGACGCCAGCAGCACGCTCTGAAAAAGTGAATACAACCTTGGCATTGAAAGTTCCTTTAAGTAACTGCCTGACTCGCGCCGCAAGCCTGGGCTTGCGACGATTCCGTTTGATGTTGTGTCTAGGGTCAGCGGCGCCGCAGCCGGGCGCTGTGCTCCTCATAGGCGCGACTGAATTCGCGGCCAAATAGGTCCTGAAAATCGTCCTCGGCTTCGCGCAAGATGCCGGCGTACAGGCTGCTAAAACTTTCCCATAGCTGGGCATGGCGCGCGCCGGGCAACAGGGCGGAAAAACCGCTGGGCTTTTCAAAACGGTTTTCCAACGCTGCCGGTTCAAAGCGTTTGAGCAGGTGATGAATTGCCGCCTGCACACCGGCCATCACCGCCATCTGGTGCGCCTTGATATCGTCAAAACCATCTTCAATCGCCTGGTCCGGCGGCAGAAACGCTTGGTTGCCGGAGCGCAGCAACAGCAGCAGCGCCTCATCCACATTCGGGGCGAATTTCAGCGGGTTGTTCTGGATCGGTTGAATGGTGGTCTGCTGCATGCGGAACTCACCTTTCAAGCTGCTGCGTGCACGCAACACCTCGATCATGCCCTCAACCATTTGCCGATAGCTGCGGCCGATGGCTTCCATCTGCGCTTCGGCTTGGGCGGCATCCACCTTCAATTGCGGTACGCCAGCGCCACGCAAAAACGCCTGGAGTAAATCGCCAGTCGACGCCTCGTAGGGTGTGCTGTGCGCACCGCTGTTAACCGGCTCCGGCGCCACGGCTGGAACCACTGCAGGCTGCGCAACCACCACTGGCTGAGCAGCAACCACCGGCTGAGAGACAACCACCGGCGGCGCAACCGGCTCAACACTCGGCGTCGAAACGATGCCTGCCCACGGATCATCCGCCGCTGGTGTGGCCTGTTGTACCGGGGGTAGTGAGGTCGGTCGATCATCCGCTGGCAGTTCGGGCCACACGGTTTTCACCGGCGCCTCAACGGCGGGCGGCGCCGTAGCAAATGGGTCGGGAATCGCCGGTTGCGCCGGTGCGGCCAAATCGGCAAACGGATCCCAATCGGCGGGAATCAACGCAGCGCCACCACTGGCGACCGGCGTTGCCACCGGCTGTGGAATAACCGGCGCTTGCTGCGGCGTAGGCGGGCGAAAGTCATGGCGCTCGGCGGGCACATGGTCCGGAATCGGCGCAGCACCACCAGACGGCGTATTCAAGAAATCAAACAGATCGGGCTTGGTATCCAGCGGCGAATTGTTTTGGAAATGCGCGGCGGCACCGCTGCTTGGCGTAGGGGCAAATACCGGCGTCGCCGACATGGGCGTAGCGGCGCCGACCTGGCGGCTCATCAACGCATCAAAGCTGGTGGACGGGTCGGTGGCGATACCCGACGCCGCGCTGCTGGACGAGAAACCGGCAATGGCATCCAGGCTGACCAGAATGTCGTACTCGCCCAAACGAATCAGCTCGCCATCTTGCAGACGTTCGCTGGAGCCTTTGCGCAGGCGTTGTGAGGAATTCACCAGCAGCACGCCATTGGTGCTGTTGTCGGTGAGGTAATACACGCCGTCGCGGCTGGTGATGGTGCAGTGCAGGCTGCTCACCAGCCGCTCGGGATCCGGAAGCACCCAATCGTTTTCGGGGCCACGGCCGATGGTCAGCACACCTTGATCCAGCTGGCGCTCCACGGCTTGGCCGGGGGTCAGTTTGTGGTAGCTGGTGATGGTCAAACGCAGTGGCATTGCGACTCCTTGCACACGCCTTGCGGCGTTACCTCCGGGCAGACAGATAAGCCGGAACGACCGTTCCAAGCTGCCCATCGCCTTATTTTTCCTGCGCGAATACTACAGCGCTCGCGCCGGAGAGTTCCGTCTTTCATCAGAAAATTCCGGATAAAAAAGACACGCTTCACAGAATGATCTTCTAGGCTAGCTGTCTGTTGCTTGCCGTCCAGCGGCGCCTTGACAACGCTTGGACGTGCTCCAAGAATGCCCGTCGCCCGATCATTGCGGTTTTTTCTGCGCCATGATTTGGCCATCACGCGGACCGAAGGAATCGGCTCGCGTGGGTAACCGATTCGGATCGAAGGCTGCACCTGGCAGCCTGATATGGAGATCGCTCGAGTGTTGGATGTACCCGTTCTACTGGCTCCCATCAGCGCCGACTCAACCTGCGGCGATGACCTTGAATACGATGCAGCTTTTCTCGAGCTGGAACGCATTGCGCAAGGTCAGCCGGAACGTCAGATGGGTGACGCCGTTTTACCGGCGGAACCGCCTGAATGGCCCCGTGTACAACAACTGGCTAACGAACTTTTTTTGCGCAGCAAAGACCTGCGCATTGCCAGTATTTTGCTGCGCAGCTCCCTGGCCCTGAAT
>NZ_JBBNAH010000474.1:0-6886 GCF_037994325.1 Pseudomonas sp. | reverse complement strand
GGCATCACCCTTACGAGGAGGTCGCCACGCCATCGAGCAGGGTGCGAATGCGCTCCAGCAATTCACTGCCGCTAAACGGTTTGCTGAGCATGTCCATACCGGTGCCGGCCAGGTCTTGGCGGTCCAGGGCATTTTCGGCGTAGCCGGAAACATACAGCACCGGCAGGCTGGCGCGCATGCTGCGAGCCAGGGCGGCGAGATCGCGACCGTCCATGCGCGGCAGGCCGATATCGGTAAGCAACAGGTCGATGGACGCATCGCTTTTCAACGCTTGCACAGCGCCCTCGGCGTCGTACACCTGGGTCGAGCGATAGCCGGCATCGCTGAGCAGTTCAGCGACCAAGGCGCTGACCGACACCATGTCTTCAACAATCAACACATGCTCGCCAGTGCCGTCTTTTGGCGCGTCTTGGGGCGCCTCGCTGGCGATTACCAACGCTTCACCGGCCGGCAACAACAACACCACTTCGGTGCCTTTGTTGATCACGCTGCGAATACTCACATCGCCTCCAGACTGGCGGGCGAAGCCGTAAATGCTCGACAGGCCCAGGCCCGTGCCTTGGCCGATAGGCTTGGTGCTAAAGAACGGATCGAACACCTTGCTGATCACTGCCTCATCAATGCCCACGCCATCGTCACGTACCGACAGGGCAATATAGGTGCCGTCTTGCATTTTCGGGTTGCCACTGACCACCGTGGCGTAGGTGGCAATGCGGATGCTGCCACCTTTGGGCAGGGCGTCGCGGGCGTTGATGATCAAGTTAAGCAATGAGCTTTCAAACTGATACGGATCGACCATCGCCACCGACGTGCCCGGGGTCAGCTCCAGCGTCAGAGAAATACGTTCGCCAATGGTGCGATGCAGTAACTCTTCCAGCGACAGTACATGCTCATTGATGTCGATGGGCCGCGTATCCAGCGGCTGCTGGCGGGCAAAGGCCAGCAGGCGATGGGTAAGGGCGGCAGCGCTGTTAGCCGAGTTCAAGGCAGCATCGGCGTAACGCTGCAGCGCGTCGTAGCGTTTGTCTTCCAAGCGCCGTTTCATCAGCTCAATGGCCGCAATGATGCCGGTCAGCATGTTGTTGAAGTCGTGGGCGATACCGCCGGTGAGCTTGCCCAGGGCATCCATCTTCTGCGCTTGCAGCAGTTGCTCTTCGGTACGCTCGCGTTCGGCTACTTCCTGGGCAATGCGCGTATGGGCATTGTCCAGTTGCTTGCGTTGTGAGCGATCACGGGCGCGGTGTTCGCTGACGTCTTCGACAAAAACCAGGCTATGGCCCGGCAGCCGGTAAGGCGAGATTTGCCAGTCGGTTTCGCGCTCGACGCCGTTTAACAGCAGGTTGACGCTGCCTTTCCAGCGCTCGCCCGCCCGCAGGTGAGTACGCAACTCCAGCCACTGCTCGGTCTGGTCAAGGGCGATGCAGCGGAGCAAGCCGTCGGTGCCGATGTTGCCTTGCAACAGGTCGGTAAAGGCTTGATTGCTTTCGACCACATGCAGTTGCTCATCCAGCACGGCGATGGGCGCCGAGACGTTGAAAAACATCTCGCGAAACCGCGCTTCGCTTTCGCGCAGGGCGTTCTCGCTGTCACGCACGCGCAGCAGGGTGCGCAGCGTGGCCATCAATACTTCCGGGTCGATGGGGTGAGTCAGGTAGGCGTCGGCGCCGGTTTCCAGGCCGGTGACGATATCGTCCGGCTGAATCGAGGCGGCCGATACATGCACCACCGGCACGCGTTCGGTGCGGGTTTCCAGGCGGATTTTGCGCACGATGTCGAAGCCGGTCATATCCGGCAGGTTTACATCAAGAATCAGCGCGTCGTACTCGTTGGCGGCGATTAACGCCAAGCCATCGTCGCCAGTGCCGGCTTCGTCGATGGCGTAGCCCTGCTGCTCAAGGCGCCGACGTAGCGCGTAGCGGGTGGCCACGTTGTCGTCGACGATCAGTAAGCGAGCGTCAGTCTTCATCAGGTTTGCCCTCGCCAATGGCGAACGGAATAATCACGAAGAACGTCGAGCCGACGCCGGGCTCACTTTCTACCCCCACGTTGCCACCCAACAACTCGGCAAAGCGTTTGCACAACGACAGGCCCAGGCCGGTGCCGCGCAAGCGTTTTTGCAGAGGGGAGTCCACCTGGGAGAAGTCCTCGAATAGCTTGTCATGCATATCGGCTGGAATGCCGATGCCGGTGTCGCTGACCGCAAAGCGAACTTTGCTGGCACTTTCCAGGCGCGCCGACACGCGTACTTCGCCGCGTTGGGTGAACTTTAGCGAGTTGGAAATAAAGTTGCGCAATATCTGCGCGAGCTTTTTGTCGTCGGTGTACAGCCGTGGCATGTCCACCGGCTCTTCGAAAATCAGGTCGACCGAGCCACCGTCCACGATGGGGCGGAACATACCGCGTAGCGCCGAAAACAGGTCGAACATATCAAACCAGGCCGGCGAAATCGTGATGCGCCCGGCCTCGATTTTGGCCAAGTCGAGCAGGTCATCCACCATATCGCTCAGTTCGCTGGCGGCGGTACGCACAAAGCCCACTTGCTTGTGTTGTTCCGGGCTTAGCGGCCCATCAAGCTCGTCATCCAGCAGGCTGGTGATGCTTAGAATCGAGCCCAGGGGTGTGCGGAATTCGTGGCTCATATAGGAGAGAAAACGGCTTTTCAGGTCGGAAGCCTGGCGCAGTTCCTCAGCCTGGGTGTCCAGCTCGGCATACAAAGCCAGCACGCCCTGATTGGTTTCCTCAAGTTCGGCGCGCAGTGCTTCGTTCTCAGCCAGCGCAGCCTGCAGTTGTGCCTGGGTGTCGGTATCAGCCATTGGCTGTCTCCAGTGGTACGACCAATACGGTTACATCATCACGGCCGCGACAGAAATCGCGGTGCAGCACCGCCGCAATTACCGCCGGGTGGCGGTAGATCAAGCCGGGGTAGCTGTTGAGGTTCCAGCGCGACTGCAAACCGTCGCTGTACATCACCAGCAATTGGCCCTGGCACTCGGTAAAGTCAAACGTCTGCGCCTTGCGAAATTGCGCGCCCAGAATGCCCGGGTGCGAAGCCAGCCCGCGGCTTTTATCTGCTGTAATCAGCGTAGCGCCAATGTTGCCGATGCCGGCAAATTGCAAGCGCCCGTTGTGGCCGTCGTATTGTGCCAAAGCACCCGCGCCACCGCGGCTGCCGCACATGGCGCGGTGCATATCGTCCATTAGCACGCTAGGCATGGCGAACGGCTCAACGGCGAAAGCACGCTCACCGGCGCGGGCCGCGTCTTGAGCGTCTTCACCATGGCCGAGGCCATCAATTATCAGCGCACTGATTCGCGAGTCTTTGACCGACAGGTGCCAGATATCGCCGCAGGCAGGGTCGTTATGCAGCGAGTGCTGGCTGACGCCAAAGCGGTAATCGACGATCTTGCTGCCTCGGGGGTAAAGGCGCGCCAACATCACTGCGCCGCGGTCATCGGCAAACACGTCAAATACCTCAGACTGGCGAT
This sequence comes from Pseudomonas sp., assembly GCF_037994325.1. GTDB lineage: Bacteria > Pseudomonadota > Gammaproteobacteria > Pseudomonadales > Pseudomonadaceae > Aquipseudomonas. The sequence continues at coordinate 3,401 of NZ_JBBNAH010000474.1, read as the reverse complement.
CGACCGCGCCCATGCCGATGCCCTGAGTGCCACCCGTGGAAAAGCCGTCAGTCAGGCAGTTTTGCAGGTCAAAGCCCGGCCCCCGGTCGATGGCCAACAACTCAATGCCCTTAACGGCGCCGTAGGGCAGCACGCGCACATGCAATTCGCCGCGCCCGGCATGCTTGAGCAAATTACTGGTCAGCTCGGTGGTTACCAGCGCCGCGCGGGCGGCATCGTTGGGATCGAAGCCACTGTCTGCCGCCAGTTTTTGCACCACACGACGGGCATGGCCGACCTGGCTTTCATCCTCAACGAGCAACACCTGGGTGAGGGAACTGCTTAGGTTCAGGTCCATCGGGTAATCGTCACTCGGGTACCTTCGCCGGGGGCGGTTTCCAGCTCGAACTCTTCCACCAGGCGTTTGGCGCCAGTGAGCCCCAAGCCCATGCCGGTGCCGGAGGTCCAGCCATCGGTCATGGCCAGCTTGAGGTCGGGAATGCCAGGGCCTTCATCGCGAAACGTCAGGCGCAAACCCGTGCGCCCGCTGTCCTCGAGAATCTGCCAATCCATATCACCGCCACCGCCATACACCACGGTGTTGCGCGCCAGCTCGCTGACCGCCGTTACCAGCTTGGTCAGGTCGATCAGGCGCATGCCGCAGTCTTGTGCCAACTTGCGCGAGGTCTGCCGTGCCAATACCACGTCTTGTTCGATACGTACCGGTTGCGTGCCGCTGCTGCGCACGTTCATTGCGCCGCAACCCGTTCACGCAGCAGTTTCATACCGCGCTCGACGTTAAGGGCCGTGCTCACGCCCGGCAGGGTAAGGCCCAACTCCACTAACGTAATCGCCACCGCGGGTTGCAAGCCAACCACCACGGTTTCGGCATCCATGATGCGCGACAGGCCGGAGATGGTGCTGATCATGCGGCCGATAAACGAGTCGACCATATCCAACGCGGAAATATCGATCAGCACACCGCGCGCCGAGGTGGCGCTGATGCGTTCGGAGAGATCGTCCTGCAGGGTCATGGCCAACTGGTCGTGCATGTCGACCTGAATAGTCACCAGCAGGAACTGACCCATTTGCAAAATGGGGATACGGTCCATGTCACTGCGCCTTGGTTACGGTGACGCCCAAGCGGCGCAGGGCCAGCGACAGAGCATCGGCCAGGTTGGCCTTGGTGACCACGCCTTGCAGGTCCAGGCCAAGGTGCACGATGGTTTGCGCAATTTGTGGACGCACACCGCTGATAATGCAGTCGGCGCCCATCAGGCGGATGGCCGTTACGGTTTTCAGCAGATGCTGAGCTACCAGGGTGTCCACGGTGGGCACGCCAGTGATATCGATAATGGCGATTTCCGAACCGGTATCCACGATGCGCTGCAGCAAGGATTCCATCACCACCTGCGTGCGTTGCGAGTCCAGGGTGCCGATCATGGGCAGGGCGAGTACGCCATCCCAGAGCTTGACCACCGGCGTCGACAGCTCCAACAGCTCTTCCTGCTGGCGGCGAATAACGGCTTCACGGGACGCCTGGAAGGTGCGGATGGTGTGTAGGCCAAGGGCGTCGAACAATTCGGAGGCTTGCAGCACTTGTTCGGCTAATAGCTCTGCCTGGTCTTTGAATTCGTTCTGCAGCAGGGCAAACAGCGGGCCTTTGAGGGCGAAGATAAAGGTGGCCGTTTGGCTGGAGTCTTGGCCCTGCTGGGCGCGGCTGCGGGACAAGCGATCAAGGAACTGGCGGGTTTCTTCCCACTGCGCGGTGCCGATCGCAGCACCTGCACCTTGCTCCAGCGCGGCACTGAGCAGACCGAGGAATTCTTTGGTTTCAGCTTTGAGCTCGCTGTCTTTTAAATTACGCGTAGCACCGGAGGCTTCCAGGCTTGCAATCCATTCCTGCAACAGTTGAGATTCGGCGCTTTTGATTTTTTGAACGGCGTGTTGACCCAATGCGGCCATGCTGGAGCTCCTGAAAAGGTGGCAGTTCTTCTAATAAGTGCGAGCAAGGTCGGGCAGCCAGTAGTTGGGTACTGACTGCACTCGAGTGCGTGGCTATGACGAAATACAGCACAGCGAGCATTCGGTAAAGCGCTGTTCGGGGCCGACACCTATATAGACGTGCACCTCAGGTGCACAACTGCTCGTGGCCGCGCTCGCTTACGCGTAGAACGTGGCGCAAAAATATAGTTCAGGTCCGATTGCAGGAGTCATGCGAGGGGCTGCGCCGTGGTCAACATGCCGTGCTCAAAAACGGCGCAGGCCAGCAGTATGCTCGTCCCTGAGCGAGGTGTTCGTCCGTGCAAACCATGCGGCGTGGCGCTTATTAGACGCCAGCGAGCGGAGCGTAAGTTCAGGCGCGCAAGCGGTGTTCAAAACCTGGAGCCTGACGCTGAGCGCGAGCAGTTTCGATAGCACGGTTAGCAAGGAATGCACCCTGTTCGGTGTTCAGGCTCAGCGAACCGTTGGCAATCTTGATATCGCGGCGCAGCTCGCGAATCAGGCGGCCGACCATTTTCTCGTTAAAAATCATCGCCGGCTCAATCACCTTGGTGAAGGTTTCCTGAGCATTCTTCAAGGTCAACAGCACCGAAGTGTCTGGACGCGGGCTGAAGGTGATTTCGTAGGTTGGGAAGGCATTGAACAGGTGCTTGACTGGATATTTCATGGTTAACCGCTCCGTCGGGTTTTAATCGTTGCAGGACATAGAGCAGCCAGCGTGCCAATTTTGATGCTCTCCCACCCTCCAGTAAATTCGAGGCTTGCAGCGGGTTTGCAATCAACCTGCCATTAGCAAATTGCACGATGGCCCAGGTTCAGCCATGCAAATCGCAACGGCGAACATTCGAGCGACCGAATTATTCCTGCAAATAACCCAGTGCCCGCGATAACCCTTCCCACTGGTGTTCCGGCACTGTGCTGCATACCGGCAGTGTCCGCAGAACTGACTGTTTACCCCCCCCATCGTGATGAAGGCACAGGCGCAGCCTGTGACATTGACCATGGGGTTTAATTTTTATATCCAAACAGATATATTTCTTAAGCCATGCCAACGCTCTTTTACCGGGCGTTGAGTGGCAAAGGAGTGGGTATGCGGCAACAGGAGTTGAAGCCAATCGCGTTTGTGGGAACCAGCAAGAACGACCTCAAAGATTTTCCCCGAGGTGCTCGTCTGGAGGCAGGTTATCAGTTGGAAACCTTGCAGCGTGGTGGTCAGGCGAATGACTGGAAACCAATGAAGTCGGTCGGCTTGGGCGTTCAAGAGATACGGGTCGCATGCGAAGAGGGGGCGTTTCGCGTGTTCTATGTAGTTAATCGGCCTGAAGCGCTATACGTGTTGCACGCCTTCAAAAAAACCACTCAGAAGACTGAAAAACGCGATATTGATTTAGCGAAAGCCAGGCTGAGATCACTTGCAT
>NZ_JBBNAH010000473.1:0-6978 GCF_037994325.1 Pseudomonas sp. | reverse complement strand
CGGTGGAATCGATTGACCTGATCGTCGCCTCGATCCTCAGCAAAAAACTTGCTGCCGGCCTCGACGTATTGCTGATCGATGTGAAGGTCGGCAACGGCGCCTTTATGGCCCAAGCCAGCGATGCTTCGGCGTTGGCGGAAAGCATTGTCGCTGTGGCCAATGGTGCCGGTGTGCGCACCCGCGCGCTGATCACCGATATGAGCCAGCCGTTGGCGCGCTCGGCCGGCAATGCCTTGGAAGTGGAAGAAGCCATTGCCCTGTTGCAAGGCGACGTGCGTAGCCAACGCCTGTGGGATGTCACCCTGGCCTTGGCCGAGCAAACCTTGCTCTGTGCTGGTCTGGCCAGCACCGTGGAACTGGCGCGCGAGCAAGTGCTGGCCGCCTGGCAGAGCGGGGCGGCGTTGCAGCGTTTTGCCCAGATGATTACCGCCCTGGGTGGCCCGGCCGATCTGGTCGAGCGCCCGGACAATTACCTGCCAGCGGCGCCGGTGCTAATGCCGGTGTATGCCGCGCGTGAAGGCATTGTGCAAAGCATCGACACCCGCGCCGTGGGCATTGCCGTGGTCTCCCTCGGCGGTGGCCGCAGCGGCCCGCAAGACAGCATCGACCCCGCCGTTGGCCTCAGCCAATTGACCTTTGTCGGTGAAGCGGTTGGCCCCAATCGTCCCTTGGCCATGATCCACGCGCGCAACTTGGCCCAGGCCGAGTTGGCCGCCGCAGCGGTGCAAGCCGCCTATGTGGTGGACAGCGAAGCGTGCGAGGCCAGCGCATTGGTCTCTGGTTTGTGCCTGGAGGCTGTATGAAACGTGCCCTGCTGCTGGTGCTCGACTCTTTTGGTATTGGCGCCAGCGCCGATGCCGAGCGCTTCGGCGATGCCGGGGCGAATACCCTGCTGCATATCGCCGAAGCCTGTGCCCGTGGCGAAGCAGATAACGCCCAGCGTCACGGCCCGCTGAGCCTGCCAAACCTGGCTCGGCTTGGCCTTGGCCACGCCGCGGCGCTTAGCGGCGGCAGCTTCCCGCCGGGCTTTAGTGCCGACGTTGAGGTAGGGGGCGCCTATGGTTACGCCCGCGAACTCTCCAGCGGCAAAGACACCCCGTCCGGCCACTGGGAAATGGCCGGCGTGCCGGTGCTGTTTGAGTGGGGTTATTTCCATGAGCGCGAGAACAGCTTTCCGCCAGAATTGCTGGCGGCGCTGATCGAGCGTGGGCAACTGCCTGGCACCCTCGGCAATTGCCACGCCTCCGGTACCACCATTCTTGAACAGCTCGGCGACGAGCATGTGCGCAGCGGCAAACCGATTGTGTACACCTCGGCCGACAGCGTGCTGCAAATCGCCGCCCACGAAGAACACTTCGGCCTGGAACGCTTGCTCGCACTGTGCGAGCTGGCCCGCGAACTGTGCGACCCCTACAACATCGGCCGGGTGATCGCCCGGCCATTCCGGGGCGACAGCCCGGCGACTTACACGCGCACCGGCAACCGCCGTGACTACGCCGTACCGCCACCGGCACCCACCCTGTTGGATCGCCTGTGTGATGCCGGCGGCCAGGTGTACGCGGTGGGCAAAATCGGCGACATCTTTGCCCACCAGGGCATTAGCAAACTGTACAAAGCCGACGGCAACCACGCGCTGTTCGACGCCACCTTGCAGGCCTTGCACGAGGCGCCGGCCAACACCCTGGTGTTCAGCAACTTTGTCGACTTCGACATGCTCTACGGCCATCGCCGCGATATCGCCGGTTATGCCGCTGCCCTCGAAGCCTTCGACGTGCGCCTACCCGAGCTGTTGGCGCAGATGCAGCCGGGGGACTTGCTGATGCTCGCCGCCGACCACGGCTGCGACCCGAGCACACCCGGCAGCGACCACACCCGCGAACATATTCCCGTACTTGCCTGGGGCCATGGCGTAAGCGCCGGTAGCCTTGGCGAGCGCGAAACCTTTGCCGACATCGGCCAGACCCTGGCTGATTTTTTCGGACTGCCGTCGTGCTCCCACGGACGGTCTTTTCTTTCCCCAGCCCCTAGTGGAAACGCCTGAGATGCCTACTCCCCATATCGCCGCCCAGATGGGTGATTTTGCCGAAACCGTGCTGATGCCCGGCGACCCGCTGCGAGCGAAAATGCTCGCCGACACTTACCTCACCGAGGTGCAGCAGGTTAACGGCGTGCGCAATATGCTCGGCTACACCGGCCTGTATCAGGGCCAGCGCATTTCGGTGATGGGCTCGGGCATGGGCATTCCGTCGGTGTCGATCTACGCCCATGAGCTGTTTAGCCAGTACGGCGTTGAGCGGATTATTCGTGTCGGTAGCTGCGGCGCCACCCAGCCCCACGTCAAGGTGCATGACCTGGTAATCGGCATGGGCGCCAGTACGGATTCGGCGGTCAATCGCAAACGCCTGGGCGGTTTTGATTTCGCCGCCATCGCCGACTACCGCCTGCTTGAGCGTGTGGTGCAAAGCGCCGATGCCAGTGGCCAAGCGGTGCACGTCGGCAATGTGTTTTCCGCCGACCTGTTCTACGAGCCAGACCCGGCGCTGTTCGAGCGCATGACCAAGATGGGCATTCTTGCCGTGGAAATGGAGGCTGCCGGGCTGTATGGCGTGGCCGCTGAATTGGGCAAGCAGGCGCTGACCGTATTGACCGTTAGCGACCACATTCTTACCGGCGAAAAACTCAGCGCCCAAGCCCGCCAACAAGACTTCCACGACATGCTGCGCCTGACCCTCAATGCGTTGTGCCCGGCGGCTAACTAACTACCGGCAGGGCGGCCAGTTGCACGCCGCCGCCAAGGAGACTATGCGAATGAATGCGAGCAAAACCCTACGTAATGGCCTGTTCTTGGTAGCCGGCCTGTGGGCTGGCCAGGTGTTGGCTTGGGGGCAACAGGGCACGGCGCTGGTTGGTGAACTGGCCCAGCGGCAGCTCACCCCAGAGGCTAAAGCGGAGGCCGGGCGCTTGCTCGGGCTGATCAAGCAGAACGACTTTTCCGTGGTCGCCAACTGGGCCGGCAACCTTGACCAGAACCCGCAAACCAAAGCCCTGTGGGAAAAAACCAAAGACGAGCGCCTGGTGATTTACAAGGCCGACGACTGCGCCTATCAGCCGCCACGCGACTGCCCCAACGGCGTGTGCACCGTGGCCGCCATCGAGCGTAACCGTGCAGCCCTGGCCGACCCCAAAGCGCCGAACCAGGCGCGGCTGATGGCCCTGCTGTTTCTGATTCACCACGCCGCCGACGCCAGCTCACCGTTGAACAACAGCTTTAAAGACGACAAAGGCGGCTACGACTTCGCCGTTAAAGCCGGCGGCAAAACCTACAGCCTGCGCCAAGTGTGGGATGACTTCTTGCTCGGGCAAGCAAAGCTGGACGTCAAAGCCTATGCCGACAAACTGGAAAAAAGCCTGCCGGCGGTGGACAGCAAAGCCCCGGTGCAATGGTCGCAACAGGCTTGCCTGATCGTTCGTGACGGCGCTATCTACCCGGCCAAAGCCGCGGCCAGCCGCAAGCTGCCAACCAAGCGTGCCCTCGGTGACGACGACGACGGCGGCGTCGACTACGCGGCAAAAAATCAGGAATACAACCGCACCGGCAAGGACTACAGCCGTGGCGACAAATTGGTCGAAACCGGTGAGAAAAAGAGCAGCGCCGGCGGCGTCGACAGCGCCTATATGAGCCGCTTTATTCCCGTGGCCGAAGGCCAGGTTGGCCTGGCTTCCGTGCGCCTGGCGCAATTGCTTAACCAGGCTTTGGTGGCCGGTCGCCCAGCCCCTTAATTCACTGCCCATAACTGCTGATTCGGCCGGGTTTTCCGGCCGGGCTAGTCACCCTTTGCCCGCTGAAAGTGAGTTGCCATGAACTACATGAGCTTGCGCCCCCTGACCCTGCTGGTCGCCCTTGGCTTGGCCGGCTGCAGCCTGTTGCCCTCGTTTACCGCCAGCGAGCAGCGCGTGTCGCTGATGACCTACAACGTCGAAAACCTGTTCGACACCGTGCACGACGCCGGCAAAGACGACTTCGCCTACCTGCCGTTAACCGAGAAAAAAGCCCACCCGCAATACCTGGCTACCTGCACAAAAATCAGCGTGCCGGCCTGGCGTGAAGAGTGCGAAAAAACCGATTGGACCGAGGCCAAACTCGAGGAAAAACTTACCCGCCTGGCCGATGTGATTGGCCAGATCAACGACGGTCGCGGCCCGGATATCTTGCTGCTCGACGAGGTGGAAAACCTCAACGTGGTCGAGATGCTTAACGCCCGGTTAAGCAAGGCCGACTACCAGACCCGCGTATTGCTCGAAGGCTGGGATGAGCGCGGTATCGACACCGTGGTGCTCAGCCGTTTGCCGCAGTGGGATAAACCGATTCTGCACAAAGTGCCGTACCACGCCGAGAACGGCGATAGCTCGGAGAAAAACGGCAAAACCCGCGGCATTCTCGAAGTGCGCCTGCTGTTGCCCGACGGCCAGAAGGCCTCGGTATTTGCCGTGCACCTGCCCTCCGGTGGCGGCCCCGGCTACTTGCGGCGCCAGGCGGCGGACTATCTGGGCGTGCTGAAAAGCCAGCTGCCTGCCGATGTGCTGCCCATTGTTGGCGGTGATTTCAATATCAACGCAGGCGAGGAAAAAGAGCACGGCTACATCGCCAACCACCTGGCCAATAGCTGGAGCGTGTCGCACCTGATCGGCTGTACCGACTGCAAGGGCAGTTACTACTACCACCAACTGCGGCAATGGTCGTTCTTCGACATTTTGCTGTTCCCTAAAGAAATGACCGCCGATGGTTTTAACGGCTGGAAAGTCGACCCGGCGAGCATTCGTCTGGCCAACGCCAGCCGCTACCAAGTGAATAAATACGGCTCGCCCGCACGCTTTCAGGACGGCAAGTACCCGGACGGCGTCTCTGACCATTGGCCGCTGTACGCGGAAATCTACCGCAGCAAACCGTAGGGGAAGGCCATGAGCGACAACCTGTTCGACCTGATTCTGTTGCCCACCTGGCTAGTGCCGGTGGAGCCTGCGGGCGTGGTGCTGACCGACCATGGCCTGGCCATTGGTAATGGACGCATTGCCCGTATCGCCCCGCGTGACGAGCTGCTGGCCCTGGGCGCCTGTGAGGTGCGCGAACTGCCGGGAATGTTGCTGGCGCCAGGGTTGATCAACACCCACGGCCATGCCGCGATGAGCCTGTTCCGGGGTATGGCCGATGACCTGCCGTTGGAAACCTGGCTGCACGAACATATCTGGCCGGCGGAGAAAACCTGGGTCGACAGCGACTTTGTGCGTGACGGCACGGCACTGGCGATGGCCGAGCAACTCAAGGGCGGCATCACCTGTTTCTCCGATATGTACTTCTACCCGGAGGTGGTAACCGAACTGGTGGAAGCCACCGGTATGCGCGCGCAAATCACCATTCCGGTGTTGGACTTCCCGGTGCCGGGTGCGCCGGATGTCGATGAGGCTTTGCTGCACGGTTTGCCGCTGTTCGAAACGCTGCGTAACCACCCGCGTATTCGCATGGCCTTTGGCCCGCATGCGCCGTACACCGTCGGCGATGCGACCATGCTGCGGGTGCGTGATCTGGCCGCTGAGTTTGGTGCCGGCGTGCAAATGCATGTGCACGAAACGGCCGGCGAAGTGCAGGCGGCGGTGCAGGCCAGCGGTGAGCGGCCACTGGCGCGGCTGGCGCGCTTGGGCATGTTGGGCCCGCACTTCCAAGCCGTACACATGACCCAGATCGACGACAGCGACATTGCCCTGCTGCAAGCCAGCGGCGCCCATGTGCTGCATTGCCCGGAATCCAACCTCAAGCTGGCCAGTGGTTTTTGCCCGGTGGAAAAACTCTGGCAGGCCGGCGTCAATGTGGCGATTGGCACCGACGGCGCGGCCAGCAACAACGACCTCGACCTGCTTGGCGAAACCCGCACCGCCGCGTTGTTGGCCAAAGCGGTGGCCGGTTCCGCCACCGCGTTGAGCGCCCATAACGCCTTGCGCATGGCCACCTTAAATGGCGCGCGGGCCTTGGGCATGGGCGAGGATGTGGGTTCGCTGGAGGAGGGCAAGGCCGCTGACTTGGTGGCGTTTGACCTCTCCGGCCTGGCGCAGCAACCGCTGTACGACCCGGTGTCGCAACTGATCTACGCCAGCACGCGCGACTGCGTGCGGCATGCTTGGGTGGCGGGTGAGCAACTGCTCGATGATCGCCGCCTACTGCGCCAGGACGAGGCTGCGTTGCTGGCCATGAGTCACGTCTGGCAAGCACGGTTGGCAGGCGCGCAATGAACGGCCTGGCGCAGCGTGGCCCTGGGCGAGTGCGGCAGAACAACGAAGCGTTGCTGCTGGCTGCCGCCGAGGCCACCTTCGCCGAGCATGGTTTCAAAGGCGCCAGCACCGGCATGATCGCCGAGCGCGCCGGTCTGCCGAAAGCCAACCTGCACTACTACTTCGGCAGCAAGCAGGCGCTGTATAAGGCGGTGCTGACGCGCATTCTGCTGCTGTGGAAAGACAGTCTTGACTGCCTGAACGCCGACGACGAACCAGGCGAGGCGCTGGCCGGCTATATCCGTCACAAGCTGGAATTCTCCTGGCAGCAGCCGATTGCCTCCAAGGTGTTTGCCATGGAAGTGATCAGCGGCGGCGCCTGCCTGGAGGCGCTGCTGGATGAACAGTTTCGTGACTGGTTTGCCGGCCGCGTCGCAGTATTTCGCGCCTGGACAGCGGCGGGCAAGATGGACGCGGTCGATCCGCTGCACCTGATTTTTCTGCTCTGGTCCAGCACCCAACATTACGCTGACTTTGCCGTGCAAATTGGCAGTATGCTCAGCCAGCGCAACCCGCCAGAAGCGTGTCTGGACGAGGTGTGTGCGAGCTTGACCGGAATAATTTTGCAAGGCTGTGGCGTTAGGGTTGATAAAGCACGTCAGAGGCAGACGAACTCACCACGTTTTTCGAATATCCTCTCCTCCACTGGAGCAGGGC
>NZ_JBBNAH010000472.1:0-8181 GCF_037994325.1 Pseudomonas sp. | reverse complement strand
GTGCTCGCCCCGCTAGAGCTCGACTACCTACGCCTGTTTATCTACGTCCCCCTGCTAGTCGCCCTAACCTGGGCTGCCCTACGTTTTTGTAGCAGCGAGCGCGCTCGCGAAAGTGCCGCGCTCCTGCAGGGCGCGGGGGGCGCGGCATTGGCTAGCGTGCTGTTGGCCGAGGGGCACAGCGTTGCGATTGCCTTGGCCATGGGCATCGGCGCAGGGCTGGGCTTTTGGCTGGCCTTGCGGGTGATGGCCGATTTGCTTAATCGCCTTGATATAGCCGCCGTACCCGCTGCGTTGCGCGGTATGCCGATTACCCTGATCAGCGCCGGTCTGGTCGGCTTGGCCCTGCTCGGGCTACAAGGGCTGGCGCCGCAATGAGCAGCCTGATTGCCGTTATCGCTATCGACGCCCTGCTGCCGCAAACCCAATGCGGCAAATGCGGGCATCCCGGCTGCAAGCCCTACGCCGAGGGCATTGCCGGGGGCGAGGCGATCAACAAATGCCCGCCCGGTGGCGAAGCGACCATCGAAGCGTTGGCGCAGCTATTGAACGTGCCGGTGTTGCCACCAGAACTGCCGCCAATTCCACCGCAGGTAGCGTTTATTCGGGAAGCGGAATGTATCGGCTGCACCAAGTGCATTCAGGCCTGCCCGGTGGATGCCATCCTCGGCGCGGCCAAGCTGATGCATACGGTGATTGCCGACGAATGCACCGGCTGTGAATTGTGCGTGGCGCCCTGCCCGGTCGACTGCATTGACCTGGTGCCACTGGCCGAGGCCCCGGCGCGCGAACAGCGCCTACGTGCCGACCACTTCCGTGTGCGCCATGAAGCCCACTTGGCACGCCTGAAGCGCGACGAAGCACGGCGCCAGGCGGAGCGTGCCGCGCGGGCCGAACGTATGGTGCAACCGCAAGCGGCTGCCACGCTCGACCCGGTGCAAGCGGCCATTGAGCGAATAAAAGCGCAGAAAGCCGCCGCCCCCAGCGACCAGCAGAAACGCCTGAAAATCGAAGCGGCGATGGCGCAGGTCGCCTACAGCAAAGCGCAAAAACAGCTGGCGACCTATGGCACGCCAGAGCTGGAACAGCAGGTAGAACAATTGCGTCAGGTCGCCGAGGCTGCTCAGGCGGCGCTACAAGCCGCTACAGCAGCCGCGCCTACCGACCCGAGCCAAGTGGCGCTGAAAAAAGCCAAGATCGACCTGGCTGTCGCCCGCGCCGCGTTAAAAACCGCCGAGCGCGAGGGTGCCGAATTAGCGCCACTGCAAGCGGCCTTGAGCGCCGCCGAGCAGGCGTTGCACTGCGCTGAAGACGCCTGCAACAAGCCCGCGCCCAATTTACAACGCATCGACAAACGCCCGATCGACACCCAGGCCCGCGCACTGAAAACCGAGTTGGCCTATGCCCGCGCCGAGGTCAGCAAACTGCAGCGCCAGCAACCCGCGGACGATGCCGCCCTGGCCGCCGCCCAACAACGGCTGCAAGACGCCGAGGCACGCCTGAATGCCTACCACGCCCCCTAACCTGGCCTTCGACCCGCGCCCAAGCATGCAATGGGTGCTGCTCGCTTGCGTGCCGGGAGCGCTGACCCTGAGCTGGTTTTATGGCTGGGGTACGCTGCTGCAACTGCTGGTGGGCCTGGCAACGGCACTGGCGTGCGAAGCACTGGTGCGGCGGCTGCGCCAGCAAACGGCGCCAGCGCTGCTGGAGATGCCAGCGTTGGGCGATGGCAGTGCACTGGTCAGCGCCACCCTGCTGGCCTTGGCGCTACCGCCTTATGCGCCGTGGTGGCTGGGCGTCAGTGCCGGCGCATTCGCCCATCTGTTCGGTAAAACACTGTTTGGCGGCTTTGGCAAAAACCCGTTTAACCCGGCCATGCTCGGTTATGCCTTTGCCCTGCTGGCCTTTCCGGCGCAGATCAATCACTGGCCCGCACCCGGTAGTGGTCAGGGGTTGTTGGCGGCATTGCAGCAGGTATTTATCGGCCAGATGCCGGTCGACGGTTGGAGTCAGGCAACGGTGCTCGACAGCTTGAAACACAACGACCGCCTAACGGTGGACGAACTTTTCCAGCGCCACCCGGCGTTTAGCCAGTGGAGCGCGGGCTGGGTCAATCTGGCATTTCTGCTCGGCGGCGTGCTGCTGTTAAAGCAGCAGGTGATTCGCTGGCATACGCCGGTGGGCGTGCTGGGGGCGTTGTTTGTTGCCAGTTTGCTGTGCTGGAACGGCTCTGGCTCGGACTCCAACGGTTCGCCGTTTTTCCATCTGTTTTCCGGGGCGACCATGCTCGGTGCGTTTTTTATCGCCACCGAGCCGGTGTCCGGCCCCGGTAGCGACCGTGCGCGTTTGCTGTTTGGGTTAGGCGTTGGCGTGTGGCTGTATGTGATCCGCACTTGGGGCGCCTATGCCGATGGCCTCGCCTTTGCGGTGCTGGGCATGAATTTGCTGGTGCCGCTGCTGGAACGATACGCCGCGTGGCGCGCAGGACGTGTGGCCCATGAATAAACGTCACCTAGCCGTACTCGCCTTGCTGCTGATCGCGCTGATTGCCGTGGTAATCGGTGTCGAGCGCTGGCTAAAACCGCAGATCGCTAGCGAGCGACAGGCGGCCGCTGAGCGCGCGTTGTTGGATTTACTCACGCCGGGCAGTTACGACAACCATCCGCTAACGGCGCCGATTGCCCTGCCCGATGGCGAGAAACTGGGCCTGCCAGCACCCGCCTTTGCCTATCTCGCCACCCGCAGTAACAGCCCAAGTGCGGTGCTGTTGCCGGTGCGCGGCACTGGCTATGAAGGCAGTATCGACCTGCTGCTGGCCATCTCTCCTGCTGGGCAATTGCTGTCGGTCAAAGTGCTCAGCGAACACGAAACGCCTGGCTTGGGCGATATCAGCAGCGCGGCGAAAAGCCCGTGGTTGCGCGGCTTTTTTGGCCATAGCGTCAGCGACACCGATTGGCGCATGAAAGCCGACGGCGGTCAGTTCGACCAAATGGCCGGCGCCACCGTAACCTCCCGCGCAGTAAGCCAAGCCGTGCAACAGGGCTTGAGCTATTTCGATGCGCACAAGCCGCTCTTACTCAAGCAGGAGGCGCCATGAGGCCCCTTATGCTGGTAGGCCTGGCGCCGCTGTTGGGCGCTACGGATCTGCTGATCAAAGCGCTGGGGCTCAGTATGGTGGCGCTGCCATTGCTGGTACTGCTGGGCGCGCTCGGCATGCTGCTTAGCCGCCTTGAGGCCAAAGCGCGCGGCCTTGCGCTGCTAGTAGCGGCCTGTGCGCTGCTGACCCTGGCAGACCTGTTGCTGCAGGCCTGGGCATTGGAACTGCGTAACGCCTTGGGGATTTTTCTACCGCTATTGCTCGTGACCGTGGCCGTAGCGCCTGCCGATTTAGCTCAAGGGCTGCGCCAAGGCTTGCTGTTCAGTGGCGCAGCCCTGCTGCTCGGCGCCCTGCGTGAAGGCCTGGGTAGCGGCACCTTGCTCAAGCACGTCGAATGGCTGTTTGGCCCAGCGGCGGGCAATTGGACGCTGCATGTATCCGGCTTTAGCGGCCTGCACCTATTCGCCTTGGTGCCCGGCGCCTTTATTCTGTTGGGCTTGTTATGGGCAATCGCCCGGCGCGTGCTCTCCCCTTCCTCTATTGATTCTGACGCCTGATGAACGCAGCCAAACGTTACGAAATCTTCCGCCGCCTGCACGAAGACAATCCCGAGCCAAAGACCGAGCTGGCCTACACCACGCCGTTTGAATTGCTGATTGCGGTCATTCTTTCGGCCCAGGCCACCGACGTCAGCGTGAACAAAGCCACCGCCAAGCTGTACCCGGTGGCCAATACCCCGGAGGCGATTTACGCCCTGGGGGTCGAGGGTTTGAGCGAGTACATCAAGACCATTGGCCTGTACAACAGCAAGGCCAAGAACGTGATCGAAACCTGCCGGCGCCTGATTGAGCTGCACGGCAGCCAGGTGCCGGACAACCGCGAAGCGCTGGAAGCCTTGCCCGGCGTGGGGCGCAAGACCGCCAACGTGGTGCTTAACACCGCCTTTCGGCAGTTGGCGATGGCGGTGGACACGCATATTTTCCGTGTCAGTAACCGCACCAACATCGCGCCCGGCAAGAATGTGGTTGAGGTGGAGAACAAGTTGATCAAGTTTGTACCCAAGGAATTTCTCTTGGATGCGCACCACTGGCTGATCCTGCATGGCCGTTACGTGTGCATTGCGCGCAAGCCGCGCTGTGGCAGTTGCCGCATCGAAGACCTGTGCGAGTACAAAGCAAAAACATCCGACGATTGAGTTATTTGAGAATTCCCTGACAGTCGATTGAAAAAATCTTTTTTACCAGGTCTGAATTTGCCGATATAAGGTGCGCCAATGGCCCTGTAGCCGGAGTGGACGTCAATGAGCACTAGCAAAGAAGAACTGGAACTCGACGAAGACGTGGTAAGTGAAGACGGCGACGAGGTAGTGGAGGCTCCGGTTGAGGTGGCCAAAACCAACCTGACCAAACGCCGTATCATCGACAATCTCTTGGAAGAGCGTCGGTTGCACAAACAGCTGGCTGAATACGATTTTGATCTGTAGCCAGAAATGAAAAAGCCCCGCTGATGCGGGGCTTTTTGTTTGGGCGTGAACGCTTCAAGTCCTGCGCGCCTGGATTCCCGCCTACGCGGGAATGACGGTGTTACTCAAACCATCTCCGTCCTCCCCGCGCAGGCGGCGGTCCGACGATTCGGGATCCAGGGCTGGCGCAGCGCGATCCGATGCCGGCCGCAGAAATTTCAATCCCCGCGCGACGGCGACAGCAGTTCAATCTTGTAACCATCCGGGTCTTCAACAAACGCCAGAATGCTGGTGCCGTGCTTCATCGGCCCGGGTTCGCGGGTGATTTTGCCGCCACGGCTGCGGATGTCTTCACAGGCTTTGTAAACATCGGCCACTTCCAAGGCGATATGTCCATAGCCGGTGCCTAGCTCATAGCTCTCGACGCCCCAGTTCTGCGTCAGCTCGATCACGCTGTTGTCCGCTTCATTGCCGTAACCCACAAACGCCAGGGTGAATTGACCGTCCGGGTAGTCCTTGCGGCGCAGCAGGGTCATGCCCAGCACTTCGGTGTAGAACGCGATGGATTTATCCATATCGCCGACGCGCAGCATGGTGTGCAGCAGTCTCATCAGTCGTTTCCTCATCTTTTTTGCCCGTTATCCCGGGCTTAGAAATGCAAACCCCGGCGCGTGGCCGGGGTTTGGTCAGGCTGGGCAAGAATATCAGAACAACTTGCGGCCCTTGTTGGCGGCGATGCGCATGCGCAAGGCGTTCAACTTGATAAAACCAGCGGCGTCCGCCTGGTTGTACGCACCGCCGTCTTCTTCGAAGGTGGCGATGTTGGCGTCGAACAGCGATTCATCGGACTTGCGGCCGGTGACGATGACGTTGCCTTTGTACAGTTTCAGGCGCACTACGCCGTTCACGTGGGCTTGGGAGGCGTCGATCATCTGTTGCAGCATCAGACGCTCTGGGCTCCACCAGTAGCCGGTGTAGATCAGGCTGGCGTACTTGGGCATCAGCTCATCTTTCAGGTGAGCGACTTCGCGGTCCAAGGTGATCGATTCAATGGCGCGGTGGGCGCGCAGCATGATGGTGCCACCAGGGGTCTCGTAGCAGCCACGGGACTTCATGCCGACGTAACGGTTTTCGACGATGTCGAGACGACCGATGCCGTTTTCGCCGCCGATTTTGTTCAGGGTCGCCAGCACGGTGGCCGGGGTCATCTCAACGCCGTCAAGGGCAACGATGTCGCCGTTGCGGTAGGTCAGTTCGAGGTAGGTCGGTTTGTCTGGAGCGTTCTCTGGCGAGACGGTCCATTTCCACATGTCTTCTTCGTGCTCGGTCCAGGTGTCTTCCAGCACGCCGCCTTCATAGGAGATGTGCAGCAGGTTGGCATCCATGGAGTACGGCGACTTTTTC
Source organism: Pseudomonas sp. (assembly GCF_037994325.1). Taxonomy (GTDB): domain Bacteria; phylum Pseudomonadota; class Gammaproteobacteria; order Pseudomonadales; family Pseudomonadaceae; genus Aquipseudomonas. The sequence goes on along the minus strand of NZ_JBBNAH010000472.1, from coordinate 2,221 downwards.
TTACCGTGACGCTCGATTGGGATGGCGTGCTTTTCGGCGTAGTCCATCAGCTTCTCGCGCGACAGCAAGTCCCACTCGCGCCACGGGGCAATCACTTTTACGCCCGGCTTGAGGGCGTAGGCGCCGAGTTCGAAACGGACTTGGTCGTTGCCTTTGCCGGTGGCGCCGTGGGAAATGGCGTCCGCGCCAGTTTCGTTGGCGATTTCGATCAGACGTTTGGCGATCAGCGGACGGGCGATGGAGGTACCAAGCAGGTACTCGCCCTCGTAAACGGTGTTGGCGCGGAACATCGGGTAGACGAAATCACGCACGAACTCTTCGCGCAGGTCGTCGATGAAGATTTCCTTGACGCCCATCTGCTGTGCCTTGGCACGCGCCGGCTCAACTTCTTCGCCTTGGCCTAAGTCGGCGGTGAAGGTCACCACTTCACATTGATAGGTGTCTTGCAGCCACTTGAGAATTACCGAAGTGTCGAGGCCACCGGAATACGCCAGGACAACCTTCTTTACGTCCGCCATGCCATCACTCCACGGGGTTCTACGGAAAACCCGCGATTCTACTGACAGACACGCACGATTTACAGAGGCGCGACAGCTTATGACGACCAAGCGACGGATTCTTTCGTCTAAACGACGCCGTACTCAGGAGGTGGCGGCGGGCTTGATCGGTGCTGCAGTGGCCGGCGTAGTTGGCGCAGGCGCCACCGGTTCGCGGGACAGGTGCACGGTAACGCGGCGGTTTTTCGCCCGATTGGCGGCATTGGTATTGGGTACCAGCGGATAACGCTCGCCATGGAAGCGCATGACGATCTGCTCCTCGGGCACGCCATTGGCTTTGAAATATTCCATCACTGCCAGGGCACGCCGGCGGGACATATCGCGGTTAGTCAGGCGATTACCGCCGTTATCGGAATGGCCGTCGAGTTCGACGTGGTTAACGCTGGGATCAGCCTTTAGGTACTGGAGGATGATCTCTAACTTGGCGCGGGAAACTTCATCAAGATCGGTACCGCCACCGGGGAAGTTGACCTGAGCTTGCTTGATCTGGTCGAAGTTCACCGGGAGCAGTTTGGTCGTGCAATCTAGGTAGTCGTGGTAGGCCTTGTTGAATTTCACCGGCAGGAGACGCACTTCAATGCCTTCGCCGCCTTCCGGGGTGCGATGACGTACCAGCGGACTGCGGCCTTCAAGCAAACCGGTGAGCAGGCGTGAACCCTGTTGCTGTGTGCTGTTGAACGGCATGGCGCCGTTTTCGACGGCGACCACACCTAGATTGAGATCGCCCCGGCCCGGCTGCCAGGGCGCCGCGGCCGCCACCAGCGTTGCCGAGCCGGCGCCCAGCCAACGTTCGCGCGCTTGCAGGCGGAAGGTCACTTGCTCGCCGGCGCGGCGAACAAACTGGCCTTGGCCAAAATCCGTAATGTCCTGCGACAAGCGGCACTCGAATTGATCGCCATCCACCTTCCACTCGACTTTTTCCAGGCGCGTTTGGAAGGTGATCGCCATAGCCGGCAAACTGGCAAATAAGCTGAACAGGGCGAGGTAGCGCTGGCGCACGGTAGGCTCCGTAAGGAATTACTGCATTCTCGGTAGGTATCGGTTGGCGTTGGCAAAACTTGATAGCGGGTGCTGCTGTCGGGCTTTTCCGGTAGCATTCGCAGCAGTTTTTACCGCACAAATTTCGCTGATCTGGTATCGCCCCCCATGACCGACCGCCTTACCCTGCTGCGTCCTGACGACTGGCATATTCACCTGCGCGATGGCGCGGTGCTGCCGCACACGGTCGCCGACGTGGCGCGCACCTTTGGCCGCGCCATCATCATGCCGAACCTGGTGCCGCCGGTACGCAACGCTGTTGAAGCCGACGGCTATCGCCAACGCATCCTCGCTGCCCGCCCGGCCGGCAGCCATTTCGAACCGTTGATGGTGCTGTACCTCACTGACCTGACCAGCTCTGATGACGTGCGCGCGGCCAAGGCCTCGGGGTTTGTACATGCCGCCAAGCTGTATCCGGCTGGCGCCACCACTAACTCCGATTCGGGCGTAACCAGCGTCGACAAGATTTTCCATGTGCTTGAAGCCATGGCTGAAGTCGGTCTGCCGTTGTTGGTGCACGGCGAAGTCACCCGCGGTGAGATCGACGTATTCGATCGCGAGAAGGTGTTTATTGATGAGCATCTGACCCGCGTGGTCGAGCGCTTCCCGACGCTGAAAGTGGTGTT
>NZ_JBBNAH010000471.1:0-24706 GCF_037994325.1 Pseudomonas sp. | reverse complement strand
ACGCCATGGTGCCTACCGCCCTTAGTCGCGACATGGTTCGCCGCATACCGGGTGCTCAACTGATCATCTACAACGACGCCGGCCACGGAGGCATCTTCCAGTACCACACCGACTTTGTGACCAGAGCTTTAGCGTTCCTCGCCAAGTGAACGTGCACTGTTTCTAGCTAACCCCATTCGCGCCACACGAGTACTCCGTCATGAAAGCCTTCACCATTGATCGCTACAGCAAGAACGCGCCAGGTCAAATCACCGAAATGCCAGAACCGCAATTGCGCGACGATGACGTGCTGATTCAGGTGCATGCCGCGAGCGTCAACCCGTTGGACAGCAAGATAAAAAGCGGCGAGTTCAAACTGATTTTGCCTTATCGCCTGCCCCTTATTCTGGGCAACGACATGGCCGGTACGGTGGTGCGGGTTGGCGCTAGCGTTCACCGGTTCAAGGCCGGTGACGAGGTTTACGCACGCGCAGACGATGGGCGCATTGGCACCTTTGCCGAGTACATTTCCGTCCGGGCGTCGTCATTGGCGCTTAAACCCAAGAACCTCACCATGGTCGAGGCCGCCGCCGTTCCCCTGGTGGCATTGACCGCCTGGCAAGTACTGGTCGAAACCGCCAAGCTGAAAAAGGGCCAGAAAGTGTTTATCCAAGCCGGCTCCGGCGGCGTGGGAAGTGTTGCCATCCAGCTAGCCAAGCATCTGGGTGCATTCGTGGCCACCACCACAAGTACAGCCAATGTCGACTGGGCAAAGGCACTGGGCGCGGACGTGGTCATTGATTACAAGAAGCAAGACTTCTCCAGCGTGCTGCATGACTACGACGTGGTACTGAACAGCCTCGGTAACGATGAGCTGAAAAAGTCCCTGCAGATTCTTAAACCGGGCGGGCACCTTATCTCCATCTCCGGACCGCCCACCCCAACGTTCGCCGACGCACGTGGCTTGGCCTGGCCGCTCAAGCAAGTGCTGCGCCTGCTGAGCGCCGGCATTAGAAACAAGGCCAAGAAACGTGGGGTCGACTACACATTCGTCTTTATGCGGGCCGACGGCGCGCAGTTACGCGAAATCACATCCCTTATCGAATCAGGCGCAATCCGCCCAATCGTCGACAAAGTATTCCCGTTTGCCGATACGCATAAAGCGCTGGACTGCGTAGACAGCGGGCGTGTCAAAGGCAAGGTCGTTGTACAAATGCTTTAACGGCTGCGCAAACCTCGCGGGCGTTGGATTTCTCTGGCCGGATTACCCGAAAGGATAAAGACAGGAATACAGCGTCCAGCGGCATTGGCGCCATCTATGCAGGCGGCTAAGCGTTTTTAGCAGAAGCGGCGTTGTTCTTCTGCAAGGGAAGGAACTAATAGCCTAGACCAGCTGCGTAGCCCGAACTTCAGCGACCGCTTCGATAACGCGCTGCGCCCAGTTTTCATCGTCGGGCCTTACTACCACCACACGAAATCCGTAGTCATTGCCTTCAATCTGCACGCCCTCGGAATCGTCGACATGCAAGTCGATGCCAAATGCCGGCGGAAATTTTGAGGGGGCGTTGGCGAAGCCATGTACGTTCAGCGCATGGCTATGGCGCACGCTGTTGACCACGCCGTCGACATGCACGCCGTACAGCATCAGCCAGCGGCGGATGTAGGACGGTGTGCGGCCCGATGAGGTGTACACCCAGATGCTGCAGCCTTGGCGCCGCAACTCGCGGGTTAGCCGGCGGGTACCAGTACGCAGCGGCTCGCCCAGCCAGCGATGCAGTGCCGCCGGAAGCCGGCTGTGCTCTTCTGCGGCGTGGTGCGGCTGGCAGGCCAAGGTGTCATCAACGTCAAACGAAATACGAATCTGCGGATGCAGAGACCCCTGCCCCGGCTTAAAGCGCTGAACGCTTTTGGACAGTTGACGGGTCAAGGTCTGGAATTTACTGAGCGTTGGATAAGCGCTCATTTCTGGCTTCCCTGATAAATCGGCGGTTGTTTGTCCCTCAGAAAAAACTCCGTTGGATTAGGAGACTGCTCTTCCAGAAAGGCGGCGTATTTTTTCTTGATTTTGGGTAATTCGTAAAGCGCTTTGACGCCATGTTTGGCGGAATTGCGGATCACCGATGACGGGTTGAAATAGCCTTCGGCATTGGCCAACGACAACACAAACGGCGGATGCCCGGCGCACATCAGCAAGTAACTGACTATCAGCGACCCCGTGCGGTTATTGCCCTCAAGGAACAACTGCGGGCGGCTGAGAATTCGCACATACACACCAGCGGCACGCTTCCACACGGACTCAGTGCGGTGTGCACTGTACCAGTTGAACAGGTCTTTAATGCCACCTTCGGTGTTGTTAAAGAAGTGTTTTTCGGTGGCGGCCAGGTGTTCCTTGGACTCCGCCCTCGCCGCCGGGTCGCGGCCACAGAGCACGGTGGCGTTGATCTCCAGCATCAGGTCAACCTGCTGTAGGTCAAACAGATCAACTCCTTGGGCCACGTAGTCATCAATCAAGGCGTAGCCATCGAGCACGTTTTGCAGCACTTCGTCGGTAAACGGATCACGCGGCTCGGTAAAGTACCTGCTCAGCTCGGTGAAACGCTGCTGCACGTCGCGCAGCGCGCATTCAATCGCAGGCAAATCAAGACGACGCTTTGCTGGCATTAGTAATCCTGAGAAGAGCGCTGGTAGACGGCAAAGCCAATGGATGCAGCGCGTGGCTGCACCCGGCCTTGACGGGCGATGGTTAGCTGAACTTGCCGCTGATGTAGTCGCTGGTCATTTGTTCGCGCGGATTGTCGAAGATCTGCGCCGTCGAGCCCATTTCCACCAGGTAGCCAGTGCGCGTGCCCTGGGAAATATCCACCGAGAAAAACGCGGTGGTATCCGCCACACGGATGGCCTGCTGCATGTTGTGGGTCACCAGGGCGATGGTGTAATCCTTCTTCAACTCCACCATCAATTCTTCAACACGCCGGGTCGCAATCGGGTCGAGTGCCGAGCACGGTTCATCGAGCAACAACACTTCCGGTTCAGTGGCGATAGCACGGGCGATGCACAGGCGTTGCTGCTGGCCGCCGGAGAGCGACAAGCCGCTGACCTTGAGTTTGTCCTTGACTTCGTCCCACAGCGCGGCACCTTGCAGAGCGTGCTTTACCCGGTCGCCGATATCGCCTTTGTAGCGATTCAAGCGCAGGCCAAAGGCCACGTTGTCGTAGATGCTCATCGAGAACGGATTGGGCTGTTGAAACACCATGCCGATGTAACGGCGCACCACCACCGGGTCTACGCCTTTGCCATACACATCCTGGCCAAGGAAGTGCACGTGGCCTTCAAAACGAAAGCCCGGCACCAGGTCATTCATACGGTTGAGGCTGCGCAGCACCGTGCTTTTGCCGCAGCCAGAAGGACCGATAAAACCCGTGATTTTGTTTTTTTCGATCGGCACATGGCTATCTCGCACAGCCATAAAGTTGCCGTAGAAAATCTTGTCCAGCTTGCAGTCCATAACCACAGGCGTTGGGGTATCAACCGCGTTGGTTTTTTGCGCAGATAATGCGTTCACGATTCAGATGCTCCCGCTCTCAAAACTTTGGCTTGCCGAAAATACGGCTGACGACGTTTACGACCAGGACGATCATCACCAGTACCAGTGAGGCCGCCCATGCGAGTTCAAGCTGATTGTCGAAAGGCATACCGGAGAAGTTGTAAATCAGCACGGCCAGCGAGGCCGTTGGATTCATCACCGCCAGGCTGCCTTCGTGGTAGATCCAGTAGTTGCTGAACAGCGCGGTAAACAGCAGCGGCGCGGTTTCGCCGGCAGCGCGTGCCACGGCCAACATCACGCCGGTGAGGATTGCCGGCAGGCCGGTGGGCAGGATGATTTTCCAGATCACTTGCGAGCGCGTGCAGCCCATGCCGTACGCGGCATCTTTCATGATTTTGGGCACCATGCGCATCGACTCTTCAGCCGTCAGCACCACGATCGGCAACATCAGCACCGCCAATGCCACGCCACCGGCAGGCGCCGAATAGGTGCCAGTGGTGACCACCACCAGCGCGTAGGCAAACACCCCGGCCAGAATCGACGGCAAGCCGGTGAGCATTTTCGCGGCGAAGCGTGCGGCGTTGGCCAGCTTGCTGGTGGGCCCCAGCTCAGCCAGGAAAATGGCCGCCATAATGCCGACCGGAACGGCAATGGCCGCCGCGATACCGACCATAACAAAGGTGCCCGCCATGGCATTACCAAAGCCGCCACCGGTCTCAAAACCGGTCGGCGGTAACTCGGTAAACACCTCCAGGCTAAGGCGTGCGCCACCTCGGGTAATCAGCATGTACAGCACGGAAAACAGCGGCACACTGGCCACCAGGGCAAACGCCCAAACCAGCGTGGTCAACACCAGGCTGCGCAGCGCACGGCCTTCAAAGGTGCGTTGCAGGCTGGGCAAGGCGACCTTCGGTGATGTCAGGTCATTCATTGTTTAACTCCCCGCTGGGCGTAGACCATGATCATCGAGCCGATAACGTTCACGATCAGGGTGATCAGCATCAGCATCAGCGCGGCGTACATCAGCACCTCGACCTCGTTGGGCCCGGCTTCCGGGAAGTTCAGCGCCAGCAATGCCGCCAGGGTGTTGGCCGGCGCGAACAGCGACAGGGTGATCTGGTTGGCGTTGCCCACCAGCATGGCCAGCGCCATGGTTTCACCCAACGCCCGACCAAGCCCCAGCACCAGTGAGCCGAAAATGCCGGTGGCAGCGGATGGCACCATCACCTTGAGAATGGCTTCCCAATGGGTTGTGCCCATGCCGTAGGCGGCCTGCTTGGTTTTCATTGGCACCGCTGTGAGGGCGTCCTGCGAAACGGCGGCAATGGTCGGCAAAATCATGATGGCCAGCACCAATGACGCCGGCAGCAGGCCGGGGCCGCTCAGGCTGGTGCCGAAAAATGGGATCCAACTGAACTCACTATTCAGCCACCCCGCCAACGGCCGAATCGCCGGAATCACCACGTAGATACCCCACAGGCCATACACCACGCTGGGAATGGCCGCGAGCAATTCAACAATGGTACGAAACACTGCCGCCAGCTTGGGCGGGAGGAAATCCTGGGTTAGAAAAATTGCCATGCTGACGCCGAACACACCGGCGATTAGCAACGCAATCAAGGCGCTGTAGAGCGTGCCCCAAATGGCCGGCAGAATGCCGTACTTGCCTTGGTTAACGTCCCATACACTGCCGAAAATAACGTCCAGGCCATGTTTTTCCATGCCTGGAATAGCCTTGCGGCCGACCTCGAATACGAGGGCAAACACCAGCGCAAGAATCAACACGACGCCTATGCGTGACAGCGCGCGAAACGTGCGATCAACCAATAAATCCTTCGCAGAAGGTGGTTTGCACGCGGAACCCGGGTTAACCGGTACAACAAAGGGTCTGATCATTGGCTACTTCCGGAACGTGAAGGCTGGCTCCCCGTTGAGGGGTAGCCCCGTTCGGCGCAGGCAAACAAGGCGCGCCGAACAAGGCGTGGCGAGCGTTACTGGATGTTGGCAGAAACTTTGCGAACCTGATCAACAACCGATTGTGGCAGCGGGATGTAGCCCATCGAATCGGCGATTTTTTGCCCTTCAGTCAGACCGTACTCGACCATTTCACGCATGGCCTTGGCCTTGGCTGGGTTTTCGTTGTGCTTGCGGAAAATCATCCAGGTGTAGGACGTGATCGGGTAGGACTTAGCACCATCCGGGTCCGGCAACCAGGCCACCAGGCTTTCCGGCATTTTCACCGCAGCCAGGGCTTCAGCACCGCTTTCGGCGTTGGGCACAACGTATTTGCCGGCTTTGTTTTGCAGTTCGGCGAAATCGACTTTGGCCAGTTTAGCGAAGCCATATTCGATGTAGCCGATAGCGCCTGGGGTCTGGCGCACGGTGGCGGTCACGCCATCGTTTTTAGGCGACTTGATGAACTTGTCGCTGGCCGGCCAGTTAACGGTGTTGCCCTCGCCCAGCTCTTTGTTGAAGTCGGCGTTGATTGCTGCCAGATGCTTGGTGAACACGGCAGTAGTACCGCTGGAGTCGGCGCGCACAACAACGGTGATTGGCAGATCAGGCAGCTTCAGTTCCGGGTTGGCAGCGGCAACCTGTGGGTCGTTCCACTTAGTGATCTTGCCTAGGAAGATATTCGAGTAAACGTCGCGCGGCAGTTTCAAACCTTTGGGGCTGCCCGGCAGGTTGTAAGCCAGCACGATTTCACCAGCAGTCATCGGCAGCAATTGCACGCCTTCGGCAACCTTGGCCATATCCTCTTCTTTCATTGCCGAGTCGCTGGCAGCGAAATCCACGGTCTTGTTCAGAAAATCCTGTACACCCGCACCACTGCCCTTGGACTGATAGTCCACGGTGACGCCAGCCGTTTTTTTGCTGAAATCTTTAAACCAGGTGAGGTAAATCGGTGCCGGGAAGCTGGCGCCAGAGCCTGTCAGGCGCACGCTCTCATCAGCAAACGACACGGACGTTGCGCAAAAAGACACCGCAACGGCGAGCACAGCGGACTTCATCAAACCTGTCATCGAAAGAACTCCATACAAGGGGTTGCGTTACTGTGCAGGAGGGTTGTGAAGGTTTGATGAACGCGGCATGGCAGACACGCCTAAACCCCTAGGGTGTGCTAGGCGCCCATTAACCGCTTCGCGGCTTTCGTGAACTGGCCGCGCAAACCCAAGGTTTACGGCGCCCAGCAAATAGACAAAATCCCGCACATCCCGCTACTGTCGGCGTCGATTTGCGCAGCTCCCCGCTCGCAACAAATGGACCGCTTGTTAGCGGGCGACACGGACCGTTAGCCGGCTCCTACACGGACGCTGGCCCACTGCATGGCAAATTCAGATGAACAAACGATTAACGCAGTTGCTCCATTTCATTCTGGTGACGCTACAAAGTGTTTTAAGCGTCGGTGCCGCTGCCTTTGCGGTGGTGATGCTGGCCGTGGCCATCGACGGGCCGCTGCAACCGTTCTTGGCCATGTTTGTAACTGCTTGGCTGGTCTTTTTCGCCGTCTGTGTTCACGAGGGTGGCCACTGGCTTGGTGCCCGCTTGGCCGGTATGCGGGTGCTGCAAGCCAAGGCCCTGGGCCTTGAAGTGTTGAAAATGCAGCGCGGCGTGCGCCTACGTTGGGCGCGCCGCGTTCCTGGGCAACCCTTCTCCGGTTATGTGCTTGCGGTGGGCCATCCGGGCCAGCCCATGCGCGAGCCAATGATGCTCTCTATTGCCATGGGCCCGGCACTCAACCTTATTGTTGCCGCCATCTTTTTTGTGGTTTTTGCCTTCATAAGATGGCCGCTTGCCGGTTGGCCGCTGACCTTCGCTGTCATCAACCTGGCCATGGGCCTGGCTAACCTGATTCCAACGTTTCAAAAGGGCCAACGTGATAAACCGCACAGCGACGGCGCCAAGTTAATCAGCTGGTGGCAGAAACCTGACGAGAGCAGCCCGGAGTTCGCCTTCCTGCGACTTATGACGCTTAGCGTGTCGGGCATACCCTCTGGCGAGGTACCGCTGGAAGAACTGCGGCAACTGGATGAGCTGCCCATGCCTATGCCGACCCTGAGCCTCGCCTATCGCCTTGAAGCTCGGCTGGTGGCGGGTGACTGGAACGGTGCCCTTAGCCTGGGCGATGACTTGGAAGGCATGATCGCCGCAGAGCCAAGCATGTTGGTCTCCTTGGCCACACACATTGCTGCCCTGCGGCGCCAACTGGAATTCTGCCGCGCGATTGCCCAGGGCGATGCCGGCACGCTAGCTGTACCGATCTTCAACCGTGACCTGAATTGGCATGCCCCAGCACTGGCGCCCTGCTGCCGCGCCCTCTGCGCTGCGCTGGCCGGCGATAGAGCCGGCATGGAGCAGGAGCTCGCAGCGGTTGAAAGCTTTGCCAGCAACTCGCAATGGCGCTCGTCGTATCTGATGTACCTGGCGCTGGCAGACCATATTCGCGCGGCGCGAGAGCGCTTTGCTGCAAACAACGCGATAACAGGCGAGCGCTTTTCGTAGGGTGTGCTGCGCGCACTAATGCGTTTGCAGGGCTATCGCCAGGTGCGCGCAGCACACTCTACGGAGCGCTTTGCGCAAGCCTTAGGTGTCACCCGCTGTATAAGCAGCCCTCAAAGAATATCGTCCACCACCCCACCATCAACCCGCAGTGCCGCGCCGCTGGTGGCAGAGGCCTGGGTGGAGCAGATGTAGACGACCATATTGGCCACTTCATCGACTGTGGCCGCCCGTTGAATCAATGAGGTCGGGCGATGGGTCATGACGAAGTCGGCAGCCACCGCCTCAATGGTTTTGCCTGAGCGAGCGCGCTCGCCTTCGAGCATATCGGCCAAGCCATCCGAGAGGGTCGGCCCCGGCAGCACGCTGTTCACCGTGACGCCGCTACCGGCCACGCGTTTGGCCAGGCCACGGGACAACGCCAGTTGTGCGGTTTTGGTCACGCCGTAATGCACCATGTCAGCCGGGATGTTGCGCGCCGATTCGGAGGAGATAAACACCACCCTGCCCCAGCCTTTTTTCACCATGGCCGGTACCAGTTCGCGGCTTAGGCGTACGCCAGACATAACGTTGGTTTGCCAATAGTCTTCCCAGCAGGCGTCGTCGGTGGCAAAGAAATCCACCAGGCCATAGATGCCGGCGTTGTTGACCAGAATATCGACGGCGGGCAGTGCTGCTGTAAGTACGCCAACACCGGCAGCGTCGCCGAGGTCCGCAGCAATGCCGCTCAGGGAGGCTTGCGGCACCGCCTGGCGCAGGCGCGCCAGGGCTTTTTCTACCGAGCTGTCGCTGCGGCCGTTGAGGATTACCGTGGCGCCGGTAAGTGCCAGGCCGTGGGCAATGGCATAGCCGATGCCGCCGGTGGAGGCGGTAACTAGGGCGGTCTTGCCGGAAAGATTGATGTGCATGGCGTGCTCCCCTCTAAAGCCGGGTTTGCCCGGCAGGTTAGTTTGGTCGCTGCAAAGCGTAGTAGCCCAAAGGTGTGCCTGCCTGTTAACCGGCAATCAAAAAACCCGTCGGTAACCCCAGCTGCCGAGCGCGCACAATCCTTTCAGCGCGGCTTCAGGTAATAACCCACCGCCACCAGGTAGTGGCCGGTTTTAGCCAGTAACGCGTGTTTGTCTTCGACCTTGCCGGTTACCGGGTTTTCCAGCGGTAGTCGTAACCGCCAGACGTCTGTTTGCCCATCAGCGCCAGAATCGGCGCGCCCACGGGTTTGCCTTGCGGATCGTCAATCGTGCTGAAGTCCACACCTAGCAGGCGCAGGTTGTAGCCATGGGCGACATAGCGGCGGGTGTTGAGGTCGATGACAAACACATACAAGTCGTCCTCACGAAATGGTGCGGACAGTTCGTTGATGGCTTTGAAGCTGGCGACTGGGTCTTTGCCAATGGCCGCCACGCTTCTGTCCAGCAGGGCCTGCGTTTGTTCCGGGGTGGCGCGCGGTACGTATTCACCCACAGCAATAATTCGCTCGCCTACGCGCTGATAGAACACGCGCTTGCGCTCTACCCGGCCATCAGCCCAATTTTTCCAGCGGTACTCGGCGCTTTGCACGCCGTCATGCGCTTGGGTGCTGAGCGCTTGTTGAAACGCGCTGCGCAGTTCCGGCGCCAGTACGTTGGAAACGTTGCGCCCAATCAGCACCGCCGAAGGGCCACCGCTAGCGAGCATGGTGCCGTGGGTGTCGACGACAAACACATAGCGCTGGCCATCGATAAATTCGCCTTGGCGGCTGAAGGCGGCAAACGCCGCATCACCCTGGGTGCGGTAATACTGCACGGCGTTGTCGAGCAGTTTGCGCGTCTGCTCGGAGGGCTCGGCAGCAGAGGGCTCGGCAGCGGGCGCTGGGTAAACCGGCTGAGCCACTGCCAGCAGAGTTAGCAGGCTGCACAGCAGCGTTCGAAATATGGCCATGGCGCGTGTCTCCGGGCCGCGCCAAGGGCACGGCCGAGGTGCTGCTAGTCGTTGAAAATCGCCACGGCGCGGACAAAACCGGCGGATGCGTGTTTGATCTTGTAGGGAAAGCAGGACACCACAAAACCGTGATCCGGCAGGCTCTCCAGGTTGGCCAGTTTTTCCATCTGGCCGTAGCCGATATCGCGCCCGGCCTTGTGCCCTTCCCAGATAATTGAGGCATCGCCACTTTCGGCAAAACGCTCACGGGTGTATTTGAATGGCGCATCCCAGCTCCAGGCGTCGGTGCCGACCACCCGCACGCCGCGCTCCAGCAGATACAGCGTTGCCTCGCGGCCCATGCCTACGCCGGCTTCGAGATAACCAGGTTGACCAAACAGCGCACCGGCGCGGGTATTCACCAGCACGATATCCAGCGGCTGCAGGCTGTGGCCAATACGCGCCAGTTCGGCTTCCACTTGCGCGGCCGTTACCACGTGGCCATCGGGCAGGTGGCGGAAGTCCAGCTTCACGCCGGCTTGCAGGCACCAGTCCAACGGTAGTTCATCGATGCCAAACGCCGGCTTGCCGCCGTCGGTGGTCGAGGCGTAATGCCACGGCGCGTCCATATGGGTGCCGCTGTGGGTGGTGATGTGCAAACGCTCAGCGGCCCAGCTCTCGTTGCCGGGCATTTGCGCCAGCTCAAGGCCAGGAAACATGGCGGCCATTTCCGGCCAGCCTTGTTGGTGGTCCATGTAGTCGATTTTCGGCAGCAAGGGCGGCGGGTCGGTATAGGGGTTGTTGTCCAGAGTCACCGATAGATCAACCAGGCGGCGGGTGGATTTTTTGGCAGTGAGATCAGCGGCGTGCGACATGGGCAGGCGCTCCAGGTAAGGATTGGGGCCGCAACGCGGCAGGCGTCAGGGCGTTGCGGATAAGGGCAGCGGCGTTGCCGTCGTGGCTAAACCCCATGGCGCGCGCCTGGGGCGTTTTTAGCGGTGGCAGGCGACCGAATAAGGCTTCCAGATGCTCGTCGGCGGCGTAGCGGATCAGGCCTCGGCGCTCTTCGCCGTAGGCGCTCGCCAAGGCGTCTACCACCTGGGCGACGGACAGGTGCAGCACCGGCAGTTGCCAGACCCGCTGGGCATCCAGCGCGCTGCTGTCCAGCTCGGCCGCGCGAATCAGGTTGTGGACGCAGCAGCGCGCCGACATCCACCAACAGGTGGCCTCGGGCGACACCGGGCAGCAATAGCTTTCGCCAGCAGCAAAGGCCCGCAGCAGGTCGCTCATAAACGCCGAGCGCAGGCCATTGGGTTCACGCGGCCGGGCGACGATGCCAGGCAGGCGCAGCACACGGCCGTCCACTTCGCCACGCCGCGCCAAGTCGCTGACCACCGTTTCCACCATGGCCTTGTGCGTGCCGTAGGACAGCTGCGGATTCAGCTCGGCGCCCTCGCTCATACGCGCCGGCAGATCACCGCCATACACCGCGACGCTGCTGGCATACACCAGCACCGGCGGTTGGGCCTTATTACGCAGCTGATGCTCAGCAGAGCGGCAGGCCCGGGCTATTTGGCCTGGGCTATTTCGCTTTTGATCAGGTCGTAGAGTGGCTGGGCGCCGAACTCCGGCAGCGGCTTACCGTTGACGAAAAATGTCGGCGTGCCGCTGACCCCTACCGCCTTGGCATCCGCTGCATCTTGGGCCAATACCGCGTCGATTTTGCCCGACTTAATATCCTCGCGGGCCTGCTTAACATCCAGCCCCGCCGCCTCGGCAGCCTCCCAGGCTTTAACCACTTGCGGGTCGTCATGCCAGGCCGGTTGCGCGGCCAATACGGCTTCGAGAACCTGGGGAAAGACCCCCTGTTTGCGCGACGCTTCCAGCAAGCGCACCGCTTGCTCGGAACCGGCATGCAGCAACACATAGCGCAAGACCAAGCGAATGCTGCCTGGGTTCTTCGCCATCATGTCCTTAACGATGGGGTAGAACGCCCGGCAGCTCTCGCAGGACGGATCAAAAAACTCCACCAGCGTCACCGGCGCGTCAGCCGGGCCAAAGGTTGGCGAGTGGAAACGCACCAGGTTGCTGGCGGTCTGTGGCGTCGCTTGCGGTACAGGTTTTTCTAGCGTGGCCTGGTAGAAATAAGCCGCAGCGGCAAAGCCAACGATGGCGAGAATAACGATGGAAAGTACGGTGGCGCGTCTGCTCATGGCAGGAGTCTCCGGCGAATAAGGGTGAGAAGAACGATGATCAGGGTGAACACACCCAGCGAAAGAAGCGGCAACGGCAGGCCGCCGAGAATGGTCATAGCGGCGCCCGAACAGGACGGGCCGACGCCGCAGGGTTTGAGGCTTTCAGCGATCAGGCCGGTATAGAGCAGGCTGTGGTACAGCGCGATCAGCCAGCCCACAACCGCAACGGGCAAGCCATAACGCCACACGCTGAAATCGGCCAGGTAACAAGCAACGCCCAGAATCACCACTAACGGGAACATAAAGGCGCGTTGAAACCAGCACAGCACGCAAGGCGCCTGGCCCATCACTTCGCCAACAAACAACACCGCGACGGTCGAGATAAGCGCCAGCAGCCAGGCCGTCAGCAGTAACCACCAGGCATTGCGTGGCGGCGGTGAAGTTTCAGCAGGCATGGGCAACTACCTCCAGCTGGGCGGCAGCACCTGGCGCGCAGAGCAACAGCAAGGCCAAACACAAAAGGCACAGCGAAAACCGTCGTTGCGGACGTGAAACAGCAACGTCCGCCGCTCGTGAGGCGTGCGTAGACATAGGGAATTCCTGAATGGTTGAGTCCGAGCCCCAAAGGGCGATGTCAGGTCAGCAACCACGCCCGCGGCGGGCGTTTAATCAGGTAGATGGGCGATGGCGCCAGGGCGAATGGCGCGGCGTCTCGGCGCAGGGCTTTGTGCACCGGCGAGGCCGCAGAGAGTGCCGCGATCAGGTGAGGAACGTCGTGGTGATGGTCGCCCAGGTGCGAGGCATGAATAGGCTCGACACCGGCGTCCAACTGCACATGCTCTGCCAGCTCACAGGTGAGCATTACCGCACCTGTCGCTTGCGCAGCCGTGTGCGCAGCCCAGACCGTTAAAACGGCCAGCACCAGGGCAAACAACAACAGCGCAGGTTGGGTTTTACCGAACATGTGGGGTCTTCATGAGCAGCAGCGCGGCATTATCACCATGTAGGCGCAAAGCGCCAAGCCTGGGTGTGGCCCAGCAGCCCTTCACTGGCGCGACCTCGCCCTAGCGGTTGGCGCTGCCCTTCCCTGCTGCGCGCAAGGTAATCAGCGTGATCTCTGACGGTTTTCCTAGGCGCAGCGGAAAGCCGTTCCACAGGCCTGTGCCGTTGCTGACGTACAGCTGCATGCCATCGACTTGGTATAGCCCCGACACATAGCCGTCGTTAGCCAGTTGGGTTAGCCAGTGCAGCCCCAGTACTTGGCCGCCGTGGGTATGCCCGGAGAGTTGCAGGTCGGCGCCAGCGCGGGCGTTATCTTCGGCACCGGGCGGGCGGTGGCTAAGCAGTACCACCGTGGTTTCCGGCGCAACGCCGGCTAGCGCTTGGTTGACGTCGGGCAGCGGCTGGCCAAAACGCGCGGCTACCGAGTCGGTGATACCGGCCAGCACAAAGCTGGCGTTGCCGCGGGTAATGGTCACGTGCTCGTTGAGCAGCAGGCGCAAGCCAAGGCTATTTAGGTGGGCCAACCACTGTTGGTATTGCGCGTAGTACTCGTGGTTGCCAGGAATGGCGTAAACCCCCAGCTTCGCCCGCAGGGCACGTAGTGGTTCCACGTCGTTGCGGCGCGCAGCAACCGTGCCGTCCAGGAGGTCACCGGTAATCACGGTCAAATCCGGGGCCAGGGCATTGGTTTTGCCGACCACGGCTTCCATCCACGGCCGTTGCAGCAGGCGACTTGCATGCAAGTCCGTAAGTTGCACCAGACGAAAACCATCCAGCTCAGCCGGGAGCTGGGCCAGTTCGATTTCAATACTGCGCACATCTGGCACCCGCACCGCTTGCCACACGCCAACAGCGGACAGCAGCAACGCGGCAATGCCGATGCTCGCCCGCGGCGCTAAGCGCGTGAGCAGCGCCCGCCCCGCAGGCTTTGAAAACAGATAAGCGATGGCGCCAACCAGGTCGAGAATCAGCAGTAGGCAAGCGGCAAGAACCACCGCGCCAAATGCCCCGCCCAGCACCATCAGGACTGCCGCCGGCAGCTCCGGCGAGGCCATTGAGCCGAAGTACGTACGCGTCACTAAGTGGTACTCGCAACTGAACAGCACCACGATGCCAAGTGCCCACTTCACGGATGCCGGCCAGCGCAGGCGCCACACCAACCGCCAGATTACATAGAGGGCCATTAGCCCGGTGATCACATGGAACACGGTGCTGTTGTCTCGTTCAGCTAGAGGAAGAGCAGACGGTACTTGATGGCGCCGTCTGCTTACACGCCAGAGTTATGGCTGAATGTGAACGTCGCCGAGAACGCGCAATTCTGCACCCGGTATTGCAATAGCGGCGGACAACCGCGATCATTTGATAATAATTGTCATCTGCAAGCCTATCGCATGCCGTATCTGCTCGATAACCCCTCGCTCGCCACTCGCAATCGCGTGCTGCATCAGCTGTTTGGCGATCACCATGGCTGGCTGGTCCAGCGCCTGCGCGCGCGTTTGGGCTGTAGTCATGACGCTGCCGATATGGCCGCCGAAACCTTCGCGCAGGTGGTGGCGCAGCGTGATCCGCAGGGCATTGTCGAACCGCGGGCCATGCTGACTACCATCGCCAAGCGCCTGATTTATGCCAGTTGGCGGCGGCGCGACCTGGAGCGCGCGTATCTAGAAGCGCTGGCGCAACAACCTCTGGGTTATGAACCGTCGGCGGAGGAACAGGTGCAGGCTCTGCAAGCGCTGAGCGCCCTCGACCGTATGCTGGACGGCCTTTCGCCAATCGGCCGCAGCGCCTTTTTGTACAGTCAATTGGATAACCTTACCTACGCCGAAATCGGTGCCCGTTTGGGCATCTCCGCGCCGCGCGTGCACCAGTACGTGGTCAAGGCATTGGGCCTTTGTTATATGGCGTTGGAGCAACCATGAGCGTGGCGCAATTGCCGCCAGCGGTGGCCGAGGCCATTGAGTGGCTGGCGTTGCAACGCTCCGGCAGCATGAGTGACGACCAACGCCAGCACTTCCAACGGTGGCTGGGCCAAAACGCCGACAACCAAGTGGCCTGGCACCGTCTGCAACAGCGGCTCGGGCAGGCGTTCGCCGACGTGCCCGCGCAGTCCCATCACGTGTTAAGCACCCGCCCCCGCAGCCGCCGTCAGTTACTGCGTGGAGCGCTGGCCGTGGCTGGGGTGGGCGCCGGAGGCTGGTGGCTACAGCGCGCGGGCCTGTTGCCGTTAATGGGCAGCGATCTGCAAACCGGCTTTGCCCAGCGGCGACCGTTTGCTCTGCAGGACGGCAGCCAAGTGGTGCTTAACGCGCAAAGCCGTGTCGACATCGCCTTCAGTGCCGAGCAACGCACGCTGTTTCTGCGCGAGGGTGCGCTGAGCATTCAGGTCGCCGCGGATGCACAGCGCCCGCTGGTGGTCGTGACGGCGTTTGGACAAGCGCGTGCGTTGGGCACCCGTTTTACCGTCACCCTGCGCGACAACGGCGCCGACATCTGGGTACAGGAGTCGCGTGTACAGGCTACCGCCGCCAACGGTGCCGGCCTTGAACTTGGCAGCGGCCAGGGCGCGCAGGTTACTCATGCGGGCATTCGGCAACTCGATCCACGGCATGCCAGCGAAGGCAGCTGGGAAGACGGTTTTCTCGAAGTTCACGACCAGGCGCTCGGCACCATCATCGACGCTTTACGTCCTTACCAGCGCGGCATTTTGCGCATCAGCCCGGACGCGGCCGCGCTTCGCGTCTCGGGCGTGTTCCCCCTCGACAACAGCGCCCAAGCCCTGCGTTCGCTGGCAGAAACCTTGCCGATTCGTGTCGAGCAACGCTTCGGCTGGTGGACCCAACTGAGCCTGCGCTAATTATTTTTTTGCCTGCCCCTTAATAACAGAGCCACTCGCGTCACATAGCTGGCATCGACTACCCACCGGGAACGCTGCCCATGCTCCACACACGCCGTTTCAACCTGACGCCGCTGGCCCTGGCCTTTACCCTGAGTGCCGCCCCACACCTGGTTTACGCCGCCAGCGAGGCGAGCAGCCAAGCGCAACTGCTCAGCTTCGACCTGCCGGCTGGCCCGCTGGATGCCACCCTCACTGCTATCGCCCGGCAGAGTGGGCGCACCATCGTTTTTAGCGCCCCGCTCACCCGTGGCCTAAACACACCGGCGCTACGCGGCCAATTAAGTACCGAACAGGCGCTGCGCCAGGCCTTGCAAGGGATGCCGCTGCAACTCAACGTCACGCCCAGCGGCGCGCTGAGTATCGAACCGCTGGCTGACGGCGCGTTGCAGCTGTCTGAAACCACGGTGTCCGGCGTTGTCAGTGGGCAAGACGCCTGGGGCCCGGCCCACAGCAAGGTCGCCACGCGCAGTGCGACCATGAGCAAAACCGACACGCCGTTGCTGGAAATCCCGCAGTCGGTGTCGGTCATCACCCGTGAAGAACTGGTGTCGCGCCAGCACGACAGCCTCGCCGACGTGCTCAATTACACCGCTGGAGTGGTTAGCCAGCCCAATGGCTACAGCCGCGTGGCCGACGACTACCGCCTGCGTGGTTTTGATATCGGCCCGCGCACCGGCAGCGTGCTGCGCGATGGCATGAAGATGCAAAGCACGCAATTTGAAGGCGGCCAGGAACCCTATGGTCTGGAACGTGTGGAAGTGCTCAAAGGCGCCTCGTCGGTGCTCTACGGCCAGCTCGCACCCGGCGGCTTGATCAACACCACCAGCAAACGGCCAACGCTCGACCCGCTGCACGAACTCAACCTGGAATACGGCAATCATCAGCGCCGGCAAATTTCCACTGATCACAGTGGCGCGCTGGATGACGAAGGCCGTTTCAGCTACCGCCTTACCGCACTGCTGCGCGACAGCGGCACCCAGTACGACGAGATCGATGACGACAAGCAGTACATCGCCCCGGCGCTGACCTGGCAGATGGACGACGATACCCGCCTGACCCTGCTGGCCAGCCACCAACGCACGCAAACCACGTTAACGCCACCGATCCGCTACGACCTCACCACCTTCAGCAATACGCCGGGCTATAAAGTGCCCTACGACCTGTTCCCCGGTGAACCGCAATACGACGACTACGATGGCACCCTGGAAACCTTCGGCTATCTGCTGGAAAGCCGCTTGAGTGACAACCTGCTGTTGCGCCATGCCACGCGGTATTTCGAGTCGCGCACTGACTACGACTACATCACCCTCAACAACAGCCGCGTCACCGGGCCGAATCTGGCCAACCTGACACGCAGCTACAACTCGCGCGAAGACATCGCCACCGGCTGGACCAGCGACAGCAACCTGACCTTCAACCTCGACCACGGCGACTGGCAGCACACCGTGCTTGGCGGCCTCGACTACTACCGCAAAACCTATGACAGCCACCGTAACAGTGGCAGCGCCCCGCCCTTGAATCTGGCCGACCCGGTCTACGGCAACCTGCCCAGGGTAAACACTGCCGTCGACAGCGGCTCCGACCTGCACAGCACCCAGGTCGGCCTGTACCTGCAAGAACAGGCCAAGTTCGATGAACGCTGGGTGGCGCTGGTCGGCGTGCGCCAAGACTGGGCCGAGAACCGTACCCGCAATTACCGCAATGACTCGCGCAGCACGGTTACCGACAACAAAACCACCGGCCGCGTAGGCCTGGTCTATCTGGTCGGCAATGGTCTGGCGCCCTATATCAGCTACAGCCAATCGTTCTTGCCGTCTGCCGGCACCGACAGCAGCGGCAACACCTTTGAACCCACCGAGGGTGAACAATACGAAATCGGCATTCGCTACCAGCCCGAAGACCGCGAACTGCTGATCAGCGCGGCGGTGTACCAACTCACGCAAAAGAACGTGCTGACCTCTATTCCCGGCTCCGACTTCGACGAGCAGACCGGCAAGGAACGCAGCACCGGGTTTGAACTGGAAACCAAAGCTCAACTGAGCGCAAACCTGGCGCTCAACGCCACCTACGCCTACACCGACGCGCACATCATTGCCGACAACGACAAAACCCTCGAAGGCGCGCGCATTGAAGGCACGCCCTACCACAGCGCCGCGTTGTGGCTGGACTATCGCCTGAGCCTGCTGGGGCTGGAGCGCGTTACGGTCGGCGGCGGTGCCCGCTACAACGGCACCACCCACACCGTACCGAGCATCAGCGACCGCAAGATTCCCGCCTACACCCTTTTCGACGCGCGGGTTACCTACGAAGTGGACGACAACTGGCAGGTCAGCGCCCGCGCGCAAAACCTCGCCAACGAGCGCTACCTGTATTGCGCCAACTCCTGCCGCTACGGCGACGAGCGCAGCGTCGTCGGTTCGGTCAGCTACAACTGGTAGCCCTGCACGCGCCGCACCCTAGCACATCTGAGCTATAGAGCTCTGGCCCCTGCGCCGCTAGGGTGCGGGCCTCGGGGCAGCCGACTGCGCGGCCTTTCACAGGTGTTAACAGGGAGTTTCAATATGCCATTGCTTACCAGGATGTTTTCCGCCGGCCTGCTCGTCGCGTGCGTCATCAGCCACGCGGCAGCGGAATCGGTCGATGAAATTTTCCGCACGCAAGACAGCAACGGCGATAACGCGCTTTCCGTGAACGAAGCGCGGGCAGCGGCGCCGGCGGGGTTTCGCAACATCGACCGTGGCGCCAAGGGGTTTATTTCGGTCGAAGATATTGCGGCCTATACAGTGGCTGGCAGCAGCACTGAAATGGCCTGGCCGGCCGAGGCGTTAGCGGCGGTGGCGAAAGGTACGTTGCAGATGTGGGATGGCAATCACGACGGCAAGGTTTCCGAGCAGGAGTACACCGAGGCGGCGATTGCTTTTTTGTTGCTGGCGGACAAAGACGGCGACCGCCAGGTAACCCGTGAAGAGCTGCTGCTGTTTCGTGGCGAGGCGGTTAAACCTTAAGGGGTTGAGTTAGGCGTACTGCTGCAGCTCGCTGATGTGTTTGGCCTGGGTGATGGAGACTTCGCTGGGCAGTGCGACGGCGTTCTTGGCGGCCAGCACTTCGGCCATCACGCTGACGGCAATCTCCGGCGGCGTTTTGCTGCCGATGTAAATGCCGATCGGCCCATGCAGGCGCTGTAGCGATTGCTCCGTCTCACCAAAATGCTCAATCAGGCGATTGCGGCGGTTCTGGCTGTTGCGCCGCGAGCCGATGGCACCGATGTAAAACGCCGGGCCTTGCAGGGCTTCCAGTAAGGCCAGGTCGTCGAGTTTGGGGTCGTGACTAAGGGCGATGATGCAGGTGCGCAAGTCCGGCGCAAAAGCGCGCACCACGTCGTCGGGCATGTTCTGAATGCGGGTTACCCCTGGCACGCTCCAGGTTTCCAGGTACTGCGGACGTGGATCGCAGATGGTCACTTGAAAACCATTGAACTGCGCCATCACCGCCAAGTATTCAGCCAACGCCCCGGCACCGATCAACAACATGCGATAGCCCGGGCCCAGGGTCGTGCTCATGCGCTGGCCATCGAAGTTAAATTGCGCCGGCGTGGCTGTGCTTTGCAGAGTGACCAGACCCGTTGCCAGATCCAGCTGGCGCTGCACCAGCTCTCCAGCGTCGAGGCGCACTAACAACTGCTCCAGCGCCGGCAACGCCGGCAGGTATTCCAGCACCAATTCCAGCGTGCCGCCGCACGGCAAACCGAAGCGATGGGCTTCGTCTGCACTGACGCCATAGCGCACCACCTCGGGCAAACGCTCGGGTAAACCAGCGGCGCCATAGGCCGTGGTGTAGCGATGGATAAGGTCGTCTTCAATGCAGCCGCCAGAGACGCTGCCCACCACGCGCCCATCGTTACGCAGCGCCATCATCGAACCCACCGGCCGCGGTGACGAGCCCCAAGTCTGTGCCACGCTGACCAGCAGCACGCGCTCCCCCGCCGCCAGCCAATCGCGGGCCGTGCGCAGCACCAACAGATCAATACTTTCCATCAGCCCTCCAGCGGCCTAGCGCATATGCAACACAATGGGCGTTGGGCTGGCCGGGTCGGTGTGCGCGCGCAGTTTGCCAACCGCCTGCGCATCCACCTCACCGCCGCGGTTGCCCCAGGTGGTGCGGATAAACGACAGCACCTCGGCGATTTCTGCGTCCGACAGTTGCTCACGCAAAGCCGGCATGCGGTACGCATCCGGAACGCCAGCGGCCACCACGCGTAACGAACCGTTAAGGGTGATGTTAATCGCCGAGTCTGGCGCAGCCACCAGCGCTGAGGTGGCCCCTGCCAGCGGCGGTATCCATGGTGCTTGGCCCTTGCCATCCAACCCATGGCAGGAGGCGCAGCGTGTTTCGTAGAGGTGCCCACCGGCACTGCTAAATGCCGCCGCATCGGCGTCCTGGTACTGCCAAGGCGCACCATCGCGCTGCGGGTCACCGGGCAACGATTTCAGGTAACGCGCGATCGCGGCCAGGTCGGCATCAGTCATAAATTGCGTGGAGTTGTTGAAGGCTTCAGTCATAGAACCAAAGACCACGGCATGCTGATTTCGTCCGGTTTTTAGAAACTCGGCGACTTCCGCTTCGCTCCAACGCCCCAACCCGCTATTGGGGTCGTTGCGCAAGCTGGGCGCATACCAGCCATCCAACAGGGCGCCGGCCAGATATTGCTCACCGGACTCGCTCAAGGCTTTTTCGTTGAATGCCAACCCGCGCGGCGTATGGCAACTGCCGCAGTGGCCAGCACCTTGAACCAGATACGCGCCACGGTTCCACACCGCGTCTTGCGCTGTTTGCGCAACAAACGCCACAGGTTCGGTGAACAGGGCATTCCACAGCGCAATCGGCCAACGCATATTCAACGGCCAAGGGATTTCACTCGGCGTATTGCCCACCTCAGCGGGGCTCACGCCCTGCATAAAAAACGCATACAGGGCGCGCACATCGTCGTCGCTAAGCTTGGCGTAAGACGGATACGGCATAGCCGGATAAAGCCTGCGGCCTTCTGGCGCAACGCCATGGCGTACGGCGCGGTCGAAGTCGGCCAGGCTGTAGCCGCCAATACCGTGCTTAGCATCCGGGGTGATGTTGGTGGCGTAGATCGCCCCCAATGGCGTGGCCATTTTCAGCCCACCAGCGAAGGCACGACCTTCCGGCAAGCTATGACAGGCCACACAGTCACTGGCCCGCGCCACATACTCGCCGCGCTGGATCAACGCCGCATCGGGCGCAGCGGCGCTGGTTGTTTGCTGCAATGCCGAAGCCGGCACCCGTGTGCCGTACCAGACCAGGATGACCGCCAGCACAAGACCGACGATCACCAGCATGCCGGCCGCCTTTGCGAAATTCCGTTTACTCATGCGCAGTTCTTCCCGTCAGACCGGTTGGCTAAAGGTGTAGCTAGACATCGGCATACTGCGGATACGCTGGCCGGTCAGCCTGGCCACCGCATTGGCCACCGCCGGCGCCACAGCTGGCAGCGGCGGTTCACCGATGCCGCCCATCTTCGCCCCGCTCTCGATCACCTTGACGTGCACCCGTGCCATGCGCGACGGCGGCAGGATCGGGTACAAATCGAAGTTACGCGCCCGCGGCTTGCCGTCGACGTACACCGCCTCCTCCACCAAGGCCTGGGACAAGCCCAGAGCTACTGCACCATTGACCTGCGCCTCGACAATCGCCGGGTTAACGATGCTGCCCGGGTCGATGGCCTGCCAAATGTCGTGCACCTTGATCTGGCCCTTTTCAATCGACACCTCAGCGATCACCGCCGTCTCGGTGCCAAATGGCGAGGCCATGGCCACACCCCGCGCCCGTTTGGAGCCATCCTCCGCCGTAAACGGACCGCGCTTCCACCCCCCGGACAATTCGCCCACGGCCTGCAACAACGTGGTTAAGCGCTGATTGCCCTGCAACAAGTGCAGACGCAGTTCAAACGGGTCATGCCCGCCTTTGTCGGCCAGCTCATCAAGGAACGCTTCGTAGAAAAAGTCGTTAAGCGAATTGCCCACCGAGCGCCAGTAACCGAGCATCACCGGGCCTTTGACATAGATCTGCGCGATACGCCGATTGGCAATTCCATAGGCCTTACCGGTCAGCCCCTCAATGGCCGTTGGATCAAGCTCAGCACCTTGTTTACCGGCCAGGGCTTCGGTCGGCCCTTCGGTGGCGCTCACCGCTTCGATAGCCACGGGCAAGCCTTTGCTATCCAACGCGGCGCGGAACTTCACCACCGCCATGGGCCGCAGGGCGTCACGCAAAAACTCTTCCTCGCGGGTCCAGATCAGCTTGATCGGGCGGCCGACCGCCTTGGCCAACTCAATAGCCTGCGGGTACGGGTTGGCGGTTTCATAGAGAAAATGCCGGCCGAAAAAACCACCGAGCAGCGGTGTATGCAGGGTGATCTTGGCCGGGTCCATGTTGGCGCGTTTGGCGATATCGGCGAGGAACATGTCCTGCGCCTGATTGGGCAACCAAATCTCCAGCGTGCCATCGGCATTAAACCGCGCCAACGCCGATGGCGGTTCGAGCTGCGCGTGGTTGACGTATTGGTTGTGGTACGTGGCTTCGACCTGAGTTGGCGCCGCTGCCAGGGTGCCGGCGAAGTCACCTTCTTTCTCGGCATCACGTCCCGGCCCTGGCGTATCGGCCAGGTGCTGACGATAGGCGGCCGTGGAAAAGTCGGCGGGCATCACCCGCAGCGGTGAATCGGCAGCCGGCTCCTGCCACTGCACCTGGATGGCTTCAACCGCGCGCTTGGCATGCCACCAGCGCTCGGCTACCACGGCCACGGCACCTGGCAAACGGTGAATCGAGTGCACACCTTTCATGGCCTTGACCTGCGCCTCGTTGCGCAGCTCGCCCACCGTCATACCCAGGCGCGGCGCATGTTGCACCGCCGCATGCAGCATGCCTTCCACTTGCATATCAATGCTGTACAGCGCCTTGCCGGTGGACTTGTCGTAGGCGTCCAGACGGCGCACCGGCTTGCCGATCCAGCGGAATTGGCTGGGGTCGCGCAATTTGACGCTGTTGATATCGGGAACGGCCAGGTCGAGGGCCAGGCCAGCCAATTCGCCGTAGCTTAGCGAGCGGCCGGAAGCCACATGCAGCACGCGGCCAGGCTCGGTGGTCAGCTCGGCCACCGGTACATTCAGCCGGGCGCTGGCGGCCTGCAGCAACATGGCGCGGGCCAGGGCGCCGAGGCGGCGCATGGTCGGGTAACTCATGCGCACCGACATACTGCCGCCGGTAATGCGCAGGCCATTCTCCATCACCACATAGGCCTCGCCGGGCGGCGCACTCTCGACCACAAAGGTCGAAGGGTCGGCGTCCAACTCTTCGCCAACGATCTGCGCCATCGCCGTGTAGGTGCCCTGCCCGCCTTCAATAAACGGGCATAGCAGGCGGATGCTGTTGTCCGGGCGAATCTCCAGAAACGCGCTCACTTGCGTGCCCTGCGCTTGACGATCGGCGGCCATGGCCTGCATACGTGCCGAACCCAACGGCACGCCAAAACCCAGCACCAAGGCGCCCACCGCCGTACCGGCAGAAGCGACTAAAAAGCGCCGCCGCGACAGGTTGATCGGCGCACCCAGGGCAGTATCAATAGGTGTGCTCATCAGACCTTCTCCCCGGCCAGCTCGTGCACGGCCGCATTGATAGCGTTGTAGGTGCCGCAGCGACACAGATTGACCATCGCCGCGTTGATCTGCGCATCGCTGGGTTTTGCGTGTTGCTTAAGCAACGCGGTCGCCGCCATCACCTGGCCGGACTGGCAATAACCGCACTGCGCCACCTGGTGCTCAACCCAGGCCGTCACCACGCGCTTGCCCACCTCATCGCTTTCAATCGCCTCAATGGTGGTCACCTCACGGCCAACCACCGCGGCTACCGGCATCACACACGAGCGCACCACGTTGCCATCGACCAGCACGGAACAGGCGCCGCACTGGGCCAAACCGCAGCCGTACTTAGTGCCGGTGAGCCCCAGGTCATCGCGGATGACCCACAACAGCGGCGTGTCAGCCTCAGCGTCGACCTGGTAGGTTTTTTGGTTAATTCGCAGCTCCATGACTCACCCGCTATCACGATGGTTAGTATTTTTTCGCAGCACAGGCAATCGAGTGCCGGGCCATTCGCTTTAGGACAGTAGCACTGGCAAATCGAGCGCAGCGACAATCGGGCCAAATAGCCGTTATTAGCCACGCTCATCAATCAACCGCCGTGCTAGACGCATAGCTTTGCCGACATCATCGGTGCACTGGGGCATTTTTGGTTAGCGCGATTCTCCACCTGGCTTGCCTAATCCTGTCGAATGCTTACCGCGTGCGTTACGTTGCAACGCTCAGCGAAAGCGCAACGATCCGACTCCCACAAACCAGCCGCGTAAAAAAGGGGACCGCAAAGTCCCCTTCCTCTCAGGCCCAACTAATGGGTTTTATGGCTTACTCGCCCTGCCCCTGCTTGGCAGCCTTGACCAAGGCCTTAGCCATTTCGCTAAGGGTTTGCACAATGGCAGACTCGAACGTTTTGTCGGTAAAGGCATCTGCAGCGGCGAGCTTTTCGACGTAGAGCATCAGGTGGGCGGCGCGTTCCAGGGCTTCTTCAATGGGTACGCCGGCGTTAACGGAAAACAGCGGTGCGCTGTCCATTTGG